>NZ_DFBY01000038.1:0-39262 GCF_002366815.1 Psychrobacter sp. UBA3068
ATCTAAGATAGCTCTGTTTAATCCTGACTTGGCTTTGACATGACGGCCTTTATTCTCCTCCGACCCGCTGGCTGATGTCGACATGTTGGCGACTGTTGAATCCTCACAAGCAATCATGGCGTGGTTTTTGCTGATGCTGGTGGTGATTTTGTGCAAGTAGTCATGACGAATATTGGCGATATGGTGGTGTAATTTTTGAATCTTACGGTTGTGTTTTTTCCAGTTTTCACTGAATGTTACTTTTTTTGCCAACCCACGTTGCAGCTTGGCAAGTTTGAGTTGGTTGGCTTTAAAGCTGTTTTTGGGCTTGAAGGTTTCACCGTTTGAGGTGGTGAGTAGTTTGCTGATCCCCATGTCTAAGCCTAGTGCACTTTTAGAGGGATGGATTGGGTTTTCAGTCAACTCGCGCTCAGTGCCAAACGAGATGTACCAGTGACCTGATTTTTTGCTGATGGTGACATTCTTGATGACACCGATGATGTCTTGAGACTTTCTAAATTTCACCAGACCAATGCCATTCGGTAGTTTGATGCGATTGCCCTCAATACGGCAATACTTATCAAACTGAACCAGTCTGATTGAATCGCAGCCATCTGCTTTGCGTTTAAATTGTGGCATCAATGGCCGTCGTTGAATCTCTGTGCCATCAGCCAGTTTAAAGAACTTGGGCTTACGAGGTTTCTTTTTATTCTCTTTGAATCTGGCATGTACTTTGGGGTCAAAGAATCGTGACCAAGCAGACGCAAGATCGCGTACCTTTTGTTGTAAGGTGACGGCATTAGAGCTAGATTTCAGAAAGGCAAAATCAGGATTTTTCTTTAAGCCAGCAATTTTATTAACGAGGTTGGTGGCATTGATAAATTCATTTTTAGCAAACATCTCAAATGAGATTGCCAGCATGTGATTCCAAACAAAACGCGCTGAGCCGACAAGATTATTTAGAATAATCTCCTGCTCTATAGTAGGCTCAAGCCTAAATTTATACGCTTTGTTGAGTTTCATAAATGCTTTCTTTATTAATGAGTATGTATTTGATATTATGCTTATAATACTAGCATTTAAGGGTGTTTATTTCAATGAGTAGGTTGTGTAATACCTGAGTCAAAAAACCAACCAGTGATGCGAAATTCACCTCCACCCTAATGTCGGGTGGAGTCCTCTTTCGCTTTTTTGATAGTCTATAATAGCGCTTGCGTGTTTAGGGTCACGACTCCTCCTTTTCTATTGTGTCACTACCACCATTGATCCGTTTATCGCCACGTTACAAAACGCTTGCCTTCAGAAAATAAATGACTGTATTCATTTAAAGACATTAAACGAGCACTTTGGTTCTTTAATGTGACAGACGTTACCCCAGTATTGACCAAGCTTTTATTCAATTGATAAGCGGTTTGACTGCCTTGCTTTAATAACTGTGCGGTAATAGCAGCGATCACACCACCTGAGGTAAAAACCAACACCGTACTATCACGATCTAAGTTTAAGCCTGCCACTCTTTGACGTACTTGTTCCAGTGCTTGTTGCGCCCGCTGGCTAAACTGTGGCCAGCTCTCAACATAATCCTGATCATTGTCACCACTATGCCAGCGCTGCATCGCTTGATCAAATAGCTCAGCTAACCGTGTGTCTGGAACATCTGACTTAGCAATTTCAGCCGCGATCGCGGCTCGACTATTAAAGACAGGGTCATATTTGATAAACACGTCTTTATGATTGAATTCATCAAACTCTGGCAGTGTATAACTGTTGGGCTCATTTACATCGATGACAGATGCCAGCGCGCCATTACTGTGTTCAGAGGTGATAGATGATTGATAGCGCTCCCAGAAATGCTGAGCAGAGTCTCGCTGTCGAACCAAGCTACCCGTAAAAATAGCATCAATACGGCGCTGTGTGGTGGCGTAATGCTGACCAAGCAGCTGCGCTTGGATACCGCCAAGCTCTGAGAGTTGGTCGTAGTTTTCTTGGCCAAAGGACGCTTGGCCATGACGCGCCAACAGTATGGTTGTCATAAAATAGTACCTTTTTATTGTATTTTATCAAGCGTGGTTTTCTAGGCGTGTCATCATTTTAATAGTGGTGGTAAAAATGAAATAAATTACCGTCAAACAAGAAAAACAGCGCAGATAACATTAAGATATTATCCAGCTGTTTGGCAAAATTTAGCCACTTTTAGACCACCGAGATGACTATCGATTACATTAAGGGTCGCCCTAGATACTGGTTACTCAGGCTCTTCAGATTTATAAGAAGTGGGCAAAAAATAGCTTTTTGGTAAAATGCCTTTAATAACCGCTTGCACAGGACTCGGTAACTGCCCAATCGTAGCCGCATCCACCCCCATGTCTTGTAAGTGCGGCTGTACATGGCTGGTAAATAATGCCTCACCCTCATACTGAGCAATTAACTTAAGACATTTAGCATGGAGTACATGCACAATGATCCAAAAATTCTTAAACGTTGGATTGCGTGTTTGTTTATTATAGTAACGATAATAAATTTGCTGAACGATACCTGCTAAACGAAACAGACCAAACACTTCATAAAAGGTCCAGTTGTCTATTTCTAATCCTGTTTGCTCAAGATAATAAGCCACCACCTCATCACGAGTCATCATACCCTCTAAATGGGTGGGCTGGCGACGCGACTGCTGCATGACAATATTGTCATCTGCTTCAATCCAGTAAGCCAATGCACTGCCCAAATCCATCAAAGGATCCCCTAGTGTTGCCATCTCCCAATCAAGGACACCGATGACTTTAGTTGGATCATCAGCATCTAAGATCACATTATCAAAGCGCCAATCATTATGAATGAGGCAAGTTTGGCTATCAGCCGGGGTGTGTTTACCAAGCCACTGTCTGACCAAAGCAAAACTTGGAACGTTAGGCGTTTTCGCTTTGATATACCGCTTATCCCAGCCACTAACCTGACGCTCGCAGTAACCCTCACCGCGTCCAAGATTTACTAAATCAGGATGTGCCTTATAATCCACTTGATGCAATTCAACCAAAGCATCAATAACATTGGTGCAAAGCACGCGAGTTTGTTCAGGATCCAGATCGATCCCCTTTGGTAAATTGGCACGAGGGATGATACCTTCCATCCGCTCCATAACATAAAAATCAGCACCGATCACGTCTTCATCAGTACATAATGCAACCATCTTAGGCACATAAGGATAAGCATCTTTTAGTGCGTTTTGAACCGTATATTCGCGTACCATGTCATGGGCAGATTTGGCTTTGGTGCCTTTTGGTGGTCGACGTAATATTAAATCTTGATTTTTATTGTCACCCTCATACTGCAAACGATACGTCCAGTTTGACGCGCCCCCTGAAAACTGAGTGACAGTCGGCTCCCCTATCACCTCAACATTTTGATTGCGCAGCCATTCACTGACAGCTTTGGCATCCAGCTCTTCGCCCTCACGAACGGCGCCGCCTTTATCCAGTACTTTATTATTGGCCTGAGTGCCTTTGGTGCCAGTGTTTTTGGCATGAGTGTCAGTTGCCATAAGACATTCCTTATCATGTGGTCATTTATTTTTCTAACATAGTCTAGGGATGAAAAATTCACTACTGAATCATTAATAGTGAATGCTTCATTGGCCTTATTTGTCTCTCAACTCCGATAATACTTAAGCGGTGACATCGTAAATGATCCTCACAACCAGTCATCGAAGGTAATAATCATTGGAATTAAGACTTTTCAGATTTAGACGAACGGCTAAAACCTTGACGCTTTAATTCTAACTTAGCAATCATGGTTTTATGCACCTCATCAGGACCATCGGCCAAGCGGAGCGCTCGTGCTTGCGCAAAGAAGTTTGGCAACATGGTGTCTTGACACACTCCCATACCACCATGAATCTGTATCGCCATATCCACCACTTCTTGCAACACGGTTGGTGCAACGACTTTAATGGCAGAGATTTCAGTGAGTGCCGCTTTTGTGCCTTGCGCATCCATTTTTTGTGCCGCATACAAGGTAAGCAGACGTGCTTGATCAATCTTGATACGAGCATCGCTGATGCGCTCAAAGTTACCGCCCAATTGTAATAACGGCTTTCCGAAAGCCGTACGCTCCATACCGCGTTTAACGGCCAGCTCTAGCGATTTTTCGGCCGCACCAATACAACGCATGCAATGATGTATACGTCCTGGCCCTAGGCGACCTTGCGCAATCTCAAACCCCATACCCGGCCCACCGATAAAGTGGCTGACTGGCACACGTACATTGTCAAAGCTGACTTCGCCATGACCGTGCGGCGCGTCATAATCACCAAATACTTTGAGCATACGCTCGATGTTTACACCGGCTGTTTTTGCTGGTACCAGTACCATCGAATGCTGATGATGGCGGTCTTTATTTTCATCAGGGGTATAGGCCATAACAATCAAAACATCAACAGCAGGATCGCCTAGGCCAGATGACCACCACTTACTGCCGTTGATGACGATCTCATCCCCCTCAACCACGGCAGTCGCTTGCATATTGGTCGCGTCACTTGAGGCCACATCCGGCTCTGTCATACAAAACACAGAGCGTGTCTTACCTTCTAAAATTGGGGTGAGCCACTTGCCTTGCTGCTCTTTTGAGCCATAGCGCCACAAAAGCTCCATATTACCGCTATCAGGGGCATTGCAGTTAAACACATAAGGCGCTAATAAACTGCGACCGGTCAACTCCGCAATAGGGGCATAATCAGTCACTGAAAGTCCAGCGCCTAATGTATCATCAGGCAAAAACAGGTTCCATAAGCCAGCTTCGCGTGCTTGTTTGCGCAAACTCTCGTACTTTTCTGGCCACTGCCAGTTGCGCCAATTACCATCAGGGTTTTGCTCATGACAATCATGCCAAAACTGCGCTTCGATTGGTTCAATATGCGTCTCGATAAACGCTTTGACTTTTGCATGCATGGCTTGACCATGCTCTGTTGCCGTAAACATCAATGTATTGTTAGACATAGGGGACTTCCTTTTCCTTATGGAGTAACATAGGGGACTTCCTTTTCCTTATGGAGTATCTGCATCACGTTTCAATAAATTTTTTTGATATAAGAAGCATATAGTGTACGTACGTATACTGTCTTCTATACGCTACATTTATAACACAGCGATTATGAATAAACAGCAAAAAGGCGCGACCAGTTAGGACACGCCTTTTACAAAATACAAACAATGTACAGAAGTTCATCTAACCACTAAAATATTAGCTATCAGACATCATGATGTTATTTAACATTATTTTAAAATATTTAAGCGGCTGTTTAAGTCAAAACGTGCTAACGCATCTGGCAGTTTATCCACTGCCATGCTAAGGGTCGCCTCTGCTGCTTGCGCAAGTCCGAGCTTCTCTGCTAGCGTCGGCTTTTGGCGTGAATGTAGGGCATACACGTCGCTGTTTTCCATGCGCTCTAAAATATAACTGTCGGAGGTTTGCAAGCTGTCAATCAAGTTAAGCTTTAGCGCATCTTCGCCATACCAGTGCTCACCAGTGGCTACTTTAGCGACCTCTAATGCTGGACGATACGTATTGACAAAGTGTTTAAACAACTCGTGCGTCTGCTCAAGCTCCTCTTGGTACTTAGCACGATCTTCTGCATCGTTTTCGCCAAACACTGTCACCGTACGCTTATAGTCACCCGCGGTAAACATCTCATAATCTACGTCATGGTTTTTAAGCCACTTATGAAAGTTAGGCAGTTGTGATACCACACCGATTGAGCCGATAATGGCGAAAGGTGCGGCAATGATATTGTCTGCGACACACGCCATCATATAACCACCGCTTGCCGCCACCTTATCCACGCATACCGTTAGTTTGAGATCAGCGTCTTTTAGACGGGCCAATTGCGCCGCTGCTAATCCATAACCATGCACCAAACCGCCCCCTGATTCTAGACGCACGATGACTTCATCGCCTTTATTTGCTGTGCTAATAAGCGTGCTGATTTCTTCACGTAAGTGCTTAACCGCAGTCGCTTTAATATCACCATCAAAGTCTAAAACGAATACTTGCGATTTATTATCAGCATCTTTCTTTTTATTTTTGCTTTTTAGCGCTTTCTTGGCTTTTTTGGCCATTACTTTTTTAAATTGTTTGAGGGCAGCTTTGCCTTGGGTCGCTTCCATTAAATCTTCACGGCGCTGCTTTTGCGCTTCATTAAGATGAAGAACCTTTAGTTCAACAGGATTTTTGGGCGGATGAAATAGCATAATTACAAGTCCTCAAGTCAGTAGATATATCAATATGGCTGTTTTTATTAGCGTGCGGTTGATATGAGCACGCTTGACAGTATTTTCAAGCAGAATGACAATATTTAACTCAATATAAGTACTGTTGCATCAATACAGCTGATACTTGAGCATGACTGCGCTTGGATTAAAATCCGCTGGTTGTATAACAAAGGGAGATTAGGCATAATATGCGTTTATATCAAATTTTCTGCAGCCAACGTGATGACCCTATGTCTTAATCGCGTTGTTTGTGTGTTTTTTTTGCAAAAAGCTTGAAACCCACAGCAATGGCTGCATTATTGTACTTCGAATTGGGCTGATAACTGGATAATTATATTATGACGCATAGCGAATACCGAGACGAATATTGCGGAGCCGTAACCGAAAGCTTACTTGAGCAAACCATTAGTATCGTAGGCTGGGTACATCGTCGTCGCGATCACGGTGGAGTGATTTTCTTAGACATGCGTGACCGCGCAGGTATCTTGCAGGTAGTTGTCGATCCTGATACACCAGAAGCGTTCGCCACTGCTGACGCCGTACGTCCTGAATACGTACTAAAGATAACTGGTCGCGTACGCCGCCGTTATGAAGGTACTGAAAACAATAACATGACCAGCGGCCAAATTGAGCTATTGGGCAAAGAAATTGAAGTATTGGCCAAATCTGAGACACCGCCATTCCCATTGAATGACGAAAAAACCTCGGTATCAGAAGACTTGCGCCTCAAATATCGCTACCTCGATATGCGCCGTCCCCAAATGCAAGAGCGTATGGTGTTCCGTGCCAAAGCAACCTCAGCGATTCGTCGTTACTTAGACGATCATGGCTTCTTGGACGTTGAGACCCCTATTTTGACTCGTGCAACGCCAGAAGGTGCGCGTGACTATCTTGTGCCATCACGTACCCGCCCTGGTAACTTTTTTGCGTTACCGCAATCACCACAGCTGTTTAAGCAGTTGCTTATGGTGTCAGGTTTTGACCGTTATTATCAAATCGCTAAATGCTTCCGTGATGAAGACTTACGTGCCGACCGTCAGCCTGAATTTACTCAGGTTGATATCGAGACGTCTTTCTTGAACGAAGAAGAAATCATGAACATCAACGAAGGTCTTATTAAGCATTTATTTAAGACTATGATGGATGTTGAGTTTGAGCAGTTCCCGCGTATGACTTATGCTGAAGCGATGCGTGACTATGCGTCAGACAAGCCTGATTTGCGTATCCCACTAAAACTGGTTGACGTTGCCGACTTGATGAAAGACGTGGACTTCAAAGTATTTGCCGGTCCTGCGAACGATCCTAAAGGTCGCGTGGCAGCCCTACGTATCCCTGGTGGCGCCTCATTAAGCCGTAAGCAAATCGATGCTTATACTAAGTTTGTGGGTATCTATGGCGCACGCGGTTTGGCTTATATCAAAGTCAATGACGCAAGCTTGATCAACAACGGTGTGGATCAAGAATCTGGCCTACAGTCTCCAATTATCAAAAACATGACTGACGATGTACTGGTCAGCCTGATCGAGCGTACTGCTGCAGAAGATGGCGATATTATCTTCTTTGGTGCTGATAAAGCCAGCGTTGTGAACGATGCGATCGGTGCACTACGCCAAAAAATCGGTCTAGACTTGGAAATGATTACCTGTGAGTGGGCGCCGCTTTGGGTAACAGACTTCCCAATGTTTGAGCAGACTGACGATGGTCGTTGGACGTCCATGCATCATCCGTTCACTAAGCCTAAAGGTTCAGTTGAAGAGCTAAAAAACAACCCAGAATCTGCCCTATCTATCGCTTATGATATGGTGTTAAACGGTACTGAGATTGGCGGTGGTAGCTTACGTATCAATACCTATGATATGCAGCAAGCCGTACTTGATGCGCTAGGTATCGGCGAGCAAGAAGCTGAAGATAAATTTGGTTTCTTACTTGATGCCCTAAAATTTGGTGCACCGCCGCATGGTGGCTTGGCCTTTGGTTTAGATCGCCTGATTATGCTCATGGTAGGCGCGGACTCTATTCGTGACGTCATTGCATTCCCGAAAACCAAAACTGCTGAGTGCCCACTAACTCAGGCACCTGCTGAAGTCGATAGTAAGCAGTTACGTGATCTTGGCATTCGTGTGCGTGAAAAAGCACAAGCTGATACCAACAAATCTGCTCAATAAAACGCTTGATGATGCTTAGTTGCTATCTACACAGCTTGTTATGTGATTCATTGCCATGCGAGTGGTTATGAATCCGTACCATATTTTCAAAATCGTGCCATTGTCTGTGTTGCAGATACTGGCACGTTTTGCTGCTTGGGTGATTGTCAAACTACCCAACTTAAGTATTAGGCGTACCATTCGTATTAATATGGCGCTGATTGCTCCCGCCTTATCTGATCTTCAGAAAAAATCGTTAACCAAAGATATTGTCTACCATCAATGCTTGACTAGCATTGAGTCTATCAAAAGCTGGGCGATGCCGCCTGAATGGAGCATCAATCAGATCCGTGACGTCCATCATCAAGATATTTTATTAGAAGGCCTTGCCAATCCCAACGGCATGCTCGCCATCGTACCGCATCTTGGTACGTGGGAGATGATGAACGCGTGGCTCAATCAGTTTGGCTCACCAACCATTATGTATAAGCCAGTTGACGGCAAATACGCGAATGAGTTTATCCTTCAGGGGCGTGCGCGTCTGAATGCGACACTAGTACCTACTGATGGTAGTGGGGTGAAAGCGGTGTTTAAAACCCTTAAGCAGGGCGGTTTTAGTATTGTGCTACCTGATCATGTTCCTGATCCTTCAGGTGGTGTGATTGTGCCTTTTTTTGGTGTTAACACCTTAACCAGCACCCTCGCCTCCAAACTGGCCAGTAAGACCAAATGTGCACTGGTCGGTCTGTCTTGTATTCGCCGTGAGGACGGGCGCGGTTTCGATATTTATTGCTATAAGCTTGACGATCCAGCACTTTATGATCGCGATGCAAAAACAGCGGCTCATGCGCTTAATTTGGCCATGCAGCGTATGATTGAGGATAAATGTAGCCATTATATGTGGGGCTATCGTCGTTTTAAACGTATCCCAAATTTAGGCAATCCTTATAATGCGGATAAAGCAGCTTTAAAAGCCTTTATTCAAGCTCACTACTCTACAGATTTTGAACGTACTGATAATGACGTTAATGATAACGCTAAGCTCGATAATCATAAATAATAACCGTACTATCGTTTAACTATTTAAACGTAGCATTAGAAACAATGTGCTAATATTGGCTGAATTTTACCTCATACCATTTTTAACATTGATCATTCACTTACCTCAATATGAGTGCATTATGACATCTGACGTAACTAAGACCCAACCTCTAAACCCAACGCCAGCCAACGCAAATGCCGCTGAACAGCGTTATATTATTTGTATGAAATGGGGCGATAAATATGGTCCTGAGTACGTCAATCGCTTGTATAACATGGTCAGCCGCCATCTGACTTTAGATTTTCAAATGGTCTGCCTCACTGATGACAGTACTGGCATTGACCCTGCTATTGCCTGTTATCCTATTCCTGAAATGGATCTACCCGCCGGCCCTGAACGTGGCTGGAAAAAGCTGACCACCTTTAAGCCTGAGCTTTACGACCTAAAAGGAGTGGCGTTATTTTTAGATATTGATATTGTGATTGTCGATAATATCGATGCTTTTTTTACTTATAAAGCTGCCCATGAAGACAGTGTGGTGATTATCCGTGACTGGAAAAAGCCTTGGCGGATGATTGGTAACAGCTCCGTGTATCGCTTTAACATCGGTATGAATACCTACCCTGATTTGTTAGCAAATTTTGAGCGTAACTTTGATACCATTCGCCAGCAAGTTCGCCACGAACAAGCCTACCTGTCAAACTATTTACGTGAACACCACCATCTGGAGTATTGGGACAAGACATGGTGCGTGAGTTTTAAATATCAATGCATCGCACCCATCCCATTTAACTTTGTACGAACACCGACCCTACCAGACGGCGCAAAAATCGTTATTTTTCATGGTGAGATCAATCCACCAGATGCTATCAAAGGTGGCGGCGGCAAATGGTACCGTCATGTGAAACCAAGCCCATGGCTAAAAGAGCACTGGCAGTAAGCACATGGGAAATATCATGAAACAACCTGACGGAAAAACACTAGACGTGGTCATTGCCTGGGTAGATGGCGACGACCCTCGCCTTAAACAAAAAAGAGAAGCTTATAAATCGGGAAAATCAGTGGCTTCAGAGGCAGTAATGGCCACACGTTTCGCTAGTGACGATGAGATCTATTATAATATTGCGTCTATCATCAAATACGTGCCTTTTTGCCGTCATATCTATGTTGTCACGGACCAACAACGGCCAGCCTTCATCGATGAATTTGCTAAGAAAAATATTTGTTCAGCCGATAAAATACGCATCATCGATCATAAAGACATATTTTCTGGGTATGAGCAGTACTTACCGACGTTTAATACCCGATCGATCGAGACAATGATATGGAATATCGAAGGACTGTCTGACCACTTTATCTATATGAACGATGATTTCTTTTTTAATCAACCAGTGACGATCAATGATTTTTTGGACAATGAAAAGCTTATCATTCATGGGCATTGGCGCAAAAATGCTGCTTTGAATGCCAAGCTCAATGTTCGCAAATCTCGCTTTAAATTATTTGGGACACCAGTACAGCCAAGCCACACCGTAGCGCAGATGTTAAGTGCGAAAGTGCTGGGTATGGATCGATTTTTTGAGATACATCATTACCCCCATATTATCGATAAAAATATTTTAAAAAACCATTTACTCAGTAATCCTGACTTTTTGATAGAACAGATTAAATATAAATTTAGAAACGTCGCCCAAGTAAACCCTGTCACCTTGATGAACCATCTAAAAATCAAAAAAGACGAGGCAGAACTAAAGCCAAATATACCTGTCAACTATTTAAAAAACAAAAGTAGCGTAGAAGATTTTATAGTTACTTTGGAGAATGAAACTGTTAAATACGGCTGTATTCAAAGCTTAGACCTTCTTGAGCCAGACCTACAGAAAAAAGTCAGCCAAGCCATGACTCATAAGTTCTCAGCTTATTTGCCACGCTCAGTAGTAAAAAACAGCAGTGAATGACCCTAAATTGCCGCTTTGGCTTTGGCCTCAGCTTGTGTTGATCTTAGAACTATAATGAGTTCAGTATAAAAGCGATACAGTGGGACTGGATGAATTTTTTGCAGCCTCTGTCTGCGCAGGCACAGCACGCCAGAAAAATTTATACCAGTTCCACGTTAGAATATGATGTCTCTGTTTTATTTAGAATTGACTATATTTAGTACTGGATTAAATCATTCATAGCGTAAACTTAAAAATCATGTGGATTCATTATGAAAATAGCAGTAGTAGGGACAGGCTACGTAGGCTTATCAAATGCAGTGTTGTTGGCACAGCACAATGAAGTCGTCGCTGTCGATGTCCTCCCTGAAAAAATAGCGTTGTTAAATGCGAAGCAATCTCCTATTGAAGATGAAGATATTGACGAGTTTTTATCGCATAAAAACCTCAATTTTTCTGCAACGCTTGATGCTGCCGCAGCCTATCAAGATGCCGATTTTATCATCATAGCAACGCCAACTGATTATGATACCAAGACCAACTATTTCAACACGTCAACGGTAGAATCGGTGATTGAACAAGTGCTGTTGGTGAACCAACAGGCGACTATTGTTATAAAGTCTACTGTTCCTGTCGGATACACGGTCACGGTCAGAGAACGGTATGCGACTGATCGTATTATGTTTTCGCCTGAGTTTTTACGAGAAGGCAAAGCCCTGCATGACAACCTTTACCCCTCCCGAATCATCGTTGGTGAACAGTCTGAACGTGCTGAAGTATTTGCCAACTTGTTGCTTGAAGGCGCAGTTAAAAAAGACGTGCCCTTATTATTTGTGCGCCCAACTGAAGCTGAAGCGATTAAATTGTTTTCCAATACTTATTTAGCCATGCGCGTGGCTTATTTTAATGAGCTTGACACTTATGCTCAGATGTTTGGTCTCGACACCAAACAGATTATAGAAGGCATTGGTTTGGATCCACGTATTGGCAATCATTATAACAATCCGTCATTTGGTTATGGCGGATATTGCCTTCCTAAAGACACCAAGCAATTATTGGCAAATTATGATGAGGTGCCAAGTAACCTTATCAGAGCCATTGTCGACTCTAATAGAACACGCAAAGACTTTATTGCTGATAAAATTATCGAAAGGCAGCCAAAAATTGTGGGTATACATCGACTAGTCATGAAAAGTGGCTCAGACAACTTTAGAGCCTCTGCCATACAAGGGATTATGAAGCGCATTAAGGCCAAAGGTATCGAAGTTGTGGTGTATGAGCCTGTGCTAAAAGAAGATGACTTCTTTAACTCACGAGTTATTCAAGACATAGAGACGTTTAAATCAATGAGTGATGTCATTGTCGCAAACCGCCTATCTGATGATATAAAAGATGTGGCCGACAAAGTGTTTACTCGAGATCTCTTTGGGAGCGACTGATGGAAATTTTAGTCACTGGCGCTGCAGGCTTTATAGGCTTTCACTTGATCAAAGCCCTGTTAGACACCAACTCACCCAATAAAGACTATCATATCGTTGGTATTGATAATATCAACGACTATTACGATGTTGGTCTAAAAGAAGAGCGTTTACAGATATTAAGTAAGCTATCAGCACCAGAAAATTTTACTTTCATGAAATTAGACCTTGCTGATCGCACAGCAATGTCCAATCTCTTCTCCACCTATCAATTTGATACCGTGATTAATTTGGGTGCTCAAGCAGGCGTACGCTACTCTATCGAAAATCCAAATGCCTATATTGACTCGAACGTGGTTGGCTTTGTTAACGTATTAGAGGGCTGTCGTCACCACGATATCAAACATTTAATCTATGCCAGCTCTAGCTCTGTCTATGGCATGAATATTAAACAGCCATTTACCACTGCTGATTGTGTTGATTTTCCTATCAGCCTATATGCGGCCACCAAAAAATCCAATGAGCTTATGGCCCACAGCTATAGTCATTTGTATAATATCCCGACGACAGGATTGCGATTTTTTACTGTTTACGGTCCTTACGGCCGACCTGATATGGCATATTTTTCTTTTACCAAAAAGATTTTAGCTGGAGAGCCCATCAATGTATTTAATAATGGTGAGATGCAGCGTGATTTTACCTATATTGATGATATCGTCAAAGGCATTATTAGAATAATAGACAAACCTCCCTTACCCCAAAATTCTACTATTACTACAGCGTCTGCCCCCTATAAGATTTACAATATTGGCAATAACCAGCCCGTCACGTTGCGCCGCTTTATCACTGCCATCGAAGACGCGTGTGGCAAAAAGGCTCAGGAAAACCTACTACCGATGCAAGCAGGCGACGTGCCGATTACTTATGCAGATATAGATGAATTGATAGATGATACTGGCTTTAAGCCTGAAACCAGTATCGAAGAGGGTATTGAGAGATTTGTGGATTGGTATAGAGAATACTATTCAGTTTAAATAAGAACAAAAAATCTCCAACTCCTATAATTCAAGCGTTTGATCTTTAATATCGCTATATTTGCTCAAAGGATTCTAAACATATGACTACATCTTCAAATTGGCAAAGAAAATTGCTGTTAGTATTCCGAAGCGAAAAAAGATTGAATGCGGGTAAAATTATCAAAAATTATGATGGTAAAAGCTTTGATGAGATGAAAGCAACAATTATTACTGAGTCAATGTGTGATATTGAGGCACTAACAGATGAGCGCAAAAGCAAAGATTTAGAAAATCATTTGAATAATTTGAAATACCAATCACTAGGGGAATCTGAGCTCTGCTTTTATCACAATACACTTATTATATTGATGCGTCGTAAATATAAAATAGATAAAACATTTTCTGAATTTGAGAGATTATGGGAAGCAGAGAGCGACTATTTGTTAAAGCATCTTTCGTTGCGCTGGATAGTCTCAGCCTGCGATACTTTTATTGACCACTCAAATAATACTCTTAGAGCTGCTATTCTAATGAATGTCATTACTCTAATGAATACCTTAAGAACCTATGAAACCAAAAACTTTCTGCAGCTACCTATTAATACCGAACATACATCATTATTGGCTGAAAAAATCGAACTACTTTATGCTAGCGACTTACCCTTGTACGATGGTCTTACCTACTTCCGTGTCGGCGGAGATGATAGCTTAAGAAATATGCGTAAACGTTATAAAACATTCTATAAAACTGATAGATTGGCCACTACTATATTACTAACCGTATTTGAAAAGATACAACATCATAATACCGCTTTCAATGCCCTCAGATCATTACATAAAGACGATTGGTCTAAATGGTGGGACGAATAGAGTTTAATAATCTTTCTCTTATTTGTGACTGTCCATAAACTCAAGATATTTTTTGGCTACTTTTATCGGAAGAAGACTATCATCAAAATCAGATTTAAATTGATTTGGATCTTTCATCGCTTGACTCAACTTTTCTTTAATTGAATGAATATCATCTGTCAACATCAAGTTTTTTGCAGGTAACATTTCGCCAGGACCAGACTGACAGTCAGTACTGATGACTGGAATCCCAATGGCTAAGGCTTCTGCAATAACTAAAGGGAACCCCTCTCTATTGGATGTCAATATTTCAAAACTTGCATTTTTCACATAAGGGAAGGCATTGTCATGAAAACCCACCAATATCGCTTTACCTTCTAGACCGAGCTCAATAATTAATGCCTCTATTTCACGTTTGAGCTTACCCTTCCCTAAAATCAGTAACTGTAGAGACATATCTGTTTGAGCATATGCTTTTAATAAAATATCGTGCCGCTTTGCTTCTTTGAAACTACCAATATGCACAATATAATTTTGATAGTCAGGAACAAATGCTTCAGCCATTTTCTCAATGGCAACTTTATCTATAGGGTTATTGATAGTTGTTATAGGAGTGATATCACCAAGATAATTTATGAGATCCTCCTGAACGCCTTTACTCACACATATACAAGGGTGTTTAGAATACCTATTAATTAACTTTTGCTTTAATTTATGAGACTCGCTGGTTTGGTTAGCTTGATGGCTTAACGACAATGTAGTATGAATGACATACATAATATTAGGCATCTCACTGTTGCTCATAATACTATCAGCCCGATCAAGATTAGATAATATGATATCAGGGCTGCCTATTTCTTTTAAAATATACTTATCTACTGCATGAGCAAAAATTTTATCGCGACGTTGTGAACCTGGTATTAGCTTATAAGGTTTGAATTTAAGTATATGGTAATTTAGATTTGAATTTAGATCGTACTCAATCAGAGGTTTGAATCTTAAAACATGTACTTCATAACCTAATTCATGGAATCCCTGTCCTAGCGTAAGTACAACACGTTCGGCACCGCCACCTTGTAAGCAATTAATAACGAGTAACGCTATTTTTTTATGCTGATTCATATAACACGACCTATAAATAAATTATTGCACATTCTTTAGAAAAAATTACAACTGTATTATAGAAACTATTAGCGCTTGAACAGCCTTGCAAACAGAGATTTAGAAGACGTTGGACGGGTAACTTGATTACCAACATAGCCTTTTTGAGTTTTTTTTGGAAAGGTACCAAAAGGATCTATTCGATAATTCTCTAGTTGATAGCCATTAGTCAAAGCTTCATTATAATAGTTATCAAATAATTCAACTAAATCTTGTCTAGGGTGTGGTAAAACCTCTCCATCGAACCAATGCGTTGAACCTTCTGCTTCAAGCCGTTTCAATGAGTACTTGTGACTAAACTGCGTACCCATATCAGAATAATGTAAAACTTTAATATCTTCTATCGGTAAACTCTCTCCATCAATACAATTATAGCTGTCATTGAAGGGTGCTAAAAGTCGTGGGTTCTTTTTTATCATTTCCATTATTCTTTTATGACTATCAGCGTCCTCCATGATTTTCTCAACTGAAGGAAGACTATTTTTAGCACGACTGCAATCCCATACACAGGTACACATACGAGTCTTTTTAGAAACTTTCTTAGCCGCTACTATAGACTTCCCATCAATTGGATGATTCCACAATTTTAACAAATCATCTAAAATAACGACATCTGTATCCATATAAATAGCACGTCCAGAATAATTACAATATTCTGGAATCGCCCAGCGAAACCCTGAGAATGGTGTGTCCCAATTAGTAGTATTCCATCCTTCACCAGTCTCAGGATTAGAATACCAATAGCTATTAGGATCACGCGATAATTGCATCCATACTATTTCAACTGGTACACTGGTATGTTTATGAATACTATAATCTAATACCATCATCTGCTCTAGATCACAGTTATTTGGGTCACAACCGACAAAAACTCTAATAGTATCATTTGTTTTCATAATTATATCCGTTGACTGATGAATGCTCCAAGTCTCATATCTATGACATAAAGCTTTAATACTGATTTTTTAACGTGAAAGTACTCAAATATAGCATTGAGCTTACTCTTTCCAATATTTTTCTATCCACCCTACTGGTAAGATAAAATGACGCAAATGACGTAGTGGTCTCTTTAAATTTTTGGGTTCAGTGAGTCTTTTTAGGTGATCTTTGGCGTTGTTAGCCGCATTTTTGTTGTATCTACCTTCAATAGCATGCGTAGGGTATAAGTCGCCAGGGAAGATAACGATACGGGCACCCTTAGGAATCTTTGGTTCCTTGATATAGTTCAGCGGGAATGGCTGACGGCATTTACGTCTAAAATGTGCTACCCATGCCTTTGGAAACAGCTTAACACCGCCTGGGGCATTCCGAGTGACAAAGCGCTGCTCAAATCGATACTCATCAGCGATACCTTGTGGATCGGCTTTGAATGTCTCTTGTAATGAAACAAGCGATCCTACCTGAAATCTAAAGCAAGAAGTCTGCCCTAAGCGCTCTAAGGGGTTACTCGGGTTATAGGACAAAATAACGTCATCTGGCTCCCCATACTCAAAGAAAGGATCAAGGCTGTCTACTATAATCACATCCAAATCTACAAACAGCACTGTGCCTGTCAAATCACCTAGCTTCTCACCCCATAAACGCGACTTTGGCCATTTACCCAACGTATTGGTCGGCATAGTGACATCTAGCGGTGGCAACTCTTGGCATTCGATTTCTGGGCGTACATCGGTCGTATCATCTGTAAAACAGACAAAACGAAACGGTGGCGTGATGTTACGAGAGACCATGCCGTATAATTTATTGGCATAATCCGCACCATACTTTGTCCCCCATTTAATACAAATGATTTGTTTGACGTTTTTATTATCTGCTGCACTAGAATCTATTGGCATTGGCTGCTCACTTTAATCGTGTGAATAAATATGATGGCTATATTAGCATAAAAAAAAGACTGAACAATTATGTTCAGCCTTTTTAGCCTTGAAAGTAATGGCTTGGTTAGTCAATAAAGCTTAACCAGTCCATATATTTCTCATTGCGACCATGCACCACATCAAAGTAGAGGGTTTGCAATTTTTCAGTCAGCGGGCCACGACCACCATTACCGATTATACGATCATCATACTCACGGATAGGCGTGACTTCAGCAGCAGTACCGGTCATAAAGATTTCATCTGCTAAATAAAACTCATCACGAGTGATACGGCGTTCGATAACATTGATACCCAAATCAGCCGCGAACTGAAGGATAGTACGACGAGTGATGCCGTCTAAAGCGCCGCCAGACAAATCTGGGGTGTGTAGCTCACCGTTTTTCACTAAAAATAAGTTCTCGCCAGCACCTTGACAAACAAAGCCTTGTGGATCCATTAAGATCGCTTCATCATAGCCACTACGAGTGACTTCTTGGTTTGCCATGATAGACACAGGGTAGTTACTAGATGCTTTCGCCTTACACATCGTGACGTTTGGCATGTGATGCGTATACGATGAGGTTTTTACGCGGATACCGTTTTTGATACCTTCGTCACCAAGATAAGCGCCCCAATGCCAAGCAGCGACCATCGCGTTGATACTGTTATCACGTGAAGACAAACCCAGTTTTTCTGCACCCACCCAAATCAGCGGTCGGATATAGGCTTCTGCTAAGTTGTTTTGCTTGACCACATCCTTATGCGCTTGCTCTAGAGTCGCTGCATCAAAGGGTACATTCATTTGAAAGATTTTTGCAGACCCGAGTAGACGCTCAGTATGTTCTTTTAGGCGAAAAATCGCCGTACGTTTATCGGCAGTTTGGTAAGCGCGCACGCCTTCAAACACAGCCATGCCATAGTGCAGACTGTGAGTGAGCACATGGACTTTAGCATCTGGCTGTTCAATCATCGTGCCATTCATCCAAAGCTTACCATCTTGTGTTGCCATATTCATTTTATAGTCCTTACGTTAGCACTGACGTCTAACTTTTTTAGGTAGGTTGTATTTAACAGTGGGTATCAACATCGTATCATAACACCGCAGCGACAATTTTTATGACTTAAAACTCAACCGATTATATCACTGGCCGTGTTGGCAAATGAAATCTTTTGGTTGGTGGTCACAGGGTTTTTAATTATGATAAAGCATTACAGTTTAAGAGTCTTTTTGAGTATCAGCAAGCCGTTCCAAAAATCTTACTCAAACCTAACTAATATTAACTATTAGCCAGATTTGACGTTTTCTTTCTGCTTCACTGTCACGCGCTACTTCTCGTTTGAGACTTAGACTGACCACGACTCCACAGACTTTTTTAATTGGCGATGGAACTCACCGTCCAATAAAACGGAGTTATGCGGCTGTTAAGATGACAGTCGCGTTGTTTAAAATATTGATGCTGGCGTTAAGGTCGCGGTCATGTTTTGTCTGGCAGCTAGGACAGATCCACTCGCGCATCTTCAACGTCAGCTCATCTTTACCAAGGATATGATTGCAGTTTGAACAGGTCTTGGAGCTGGGATAGAAGCGCCCAACTGACTTTACCGTCTTGCCTTGCTCATTGGCTTTGTAGATAAGCTGTCGCTTAAATTCAAAGAAACCCAAATCACTGATCGCCCGTGACAATCTGCGGTTCTTGACCATACCTTTGACGTTTAAATCCTCAATTGCCATCACATCGAACGCTTTGACCAGCTTTGATGTGATTTGATGGAGAGAGTCTTGCCTAATACTCCTGATCTTGTAGTGCAAACGAGAGAGCTTGGTTTTCGCTTTTTCTCTGTTTTTACTACCTTTCTTCTTGCGACTGAGCACTTTGTTTAGCGTTCTTAGTTTTTTAAGGTTTGCTTTTAGTGGCTTTGGTGCTTTGATTTTAGTGCCGTCTGATAAAACCAATAAATCAGTAATACCAAGGTCGATGCCCACGCTTTTACCTGTCTTTTTAGTAGGAAGTGAAGATGCTTGCATCTCAACGGCCACACTGACAAACCACTTACCGCCACGCTTGGAGATGGTGGCTGACATGATCTTGCCGTCAAATCGCAATGCTTCTTTTAATCGAACCCAGCCTAGATTGGGTATGCGAATGGACTTACCTTTGATAGCGAATTGGTCATTAGACAGACTAAATTTATCGTCACGCCCTTTCTTACGAGCCGTTGGGTATTTCGTGAGGCCTTTAAAGAAGTTGTTATAAGCATCACCCAATTGCATGATTGCGGCTTGCGGAGCGCATTTGGTGACTTCCAGCATATAAGGAAATAATTCACGCTTAATAGCATTCAATTCGCGTCTGAGCTTCGCTTGTGAGGGTTTGTTTAGCTTTTTGGTATCAATCTCAATACCAGTCGCCAAACACGCCTCACGATACGCCTTGTCAAGTGCATACTGTCGTTGCCACTCATGCAAAGCCCAGTTGTAGGCTTTTCGCGCCACACCGCAAGCACGGGCAAAGTGATTTGCTTGTACGTTGTTGGGTTTGAGTTCGATTGAGTGACCACGGATCATAATGCTTTTTTAACTTCTTTTGGTTGATAGATGAATTGCTTATTTTAATTATAAATAATTAAGATTAGATAGGTTTTAGGTAACTGTTTAATAACCCCTAGTAGCAACAAGTTTGATATTATTCTTTAGGGGACTCCACACCCATTAGACGCTGCCACTGTGCTTGTACCAATGCCCGCGTCTCCTGCCATAGCGACTCCTCTACCAGTAATGACTGCTCTGATAGCGCCAACTGGTGGGTCGCAGCACGGATTCTGAGATACGCATCGGTTAAGTCCTGACAGACTTGTTCGTCCCAAATACCAAGTAACGCAACTTCTGCAAAAATACGGACATTGTCACTCCATTTGGTCAAGCTTGGATATTCGTGCGAATACGCCAACACAGCAAACTGTGCCAAAAACTCAATGTCTACAATGCCACCTGCATCTTGCTTAAGATGAAACTTACCAGCTTGTTGTTGCCATTGACTGGTGCCTAGATGTTTTTGCATTTTTATACGCATGCTGGTGATTTCACTACGTACTTGCTCAATCGTACGCGGCAGCGCCAGCACGTCTCGCCGAATGTCACAAAAACGTGCTGTCACACGTCGATCTCCACAAATGGCTCGAGCACGAACCAGCGCTTGATGCTCCCATGACCATGCTTTATCAAGCTGATAAGTCTCAAACGCATCACAAGACACCACCATCATGCCAGCATTACCAGAAGGACGTAGACGCATGTCAATCTCATACACGCGCCCATCTCGAGTTTGCGTATTAAGGTAATTCATCAGCTTTTGCACCAGGCGCGCAGCAAACTTCATTCCACTCACTGATTTTTCCCCAGTGGTCATGCCCTGCTCTTTTATTTTATGTAAAAACACCAAATCTAAGTCGGAAGCGTAAGACAGCTCTAACCCACCAAGTTTGCCATAACCGATGATAGCGAAGCCGCAATCAGCTTCCGTCACCGGGTCACCATCCTTACCGATAGGATAACCATAACGTTTGACAATCTCGGCAAACGCGCGCTCCAACGCCGCTTCCAATACGACTGCTGCGATATACGTTAAAGAGTCAGACACCTTCATAATCGGACGCTCGGCTAACACGTCACTGGCGGCAACTGCCAGCACTTGGTTCTTTTTAAACAACCGCAGGACGCTAAGCAGCTCTTCTTCATCATTGGGTTCTACCCGCAATAACTGTTGGCGCAAAATATCACGCAACTCAAGCTTGTCCGGTAAATGACGATAGCGTTGCTGTAAAAAACTGTCTAACAAAACAGGGTACTGAGCCAATTCTTTTGCAATCCAAGGACTGGCCGATAGCATCGGTATTAACTCTATCGTTGCATTGGGGTTTTCTGCAATCATGACCAAGTAGATAGAACGGCGGCAAATAGCTTCAAGCAATGCCATGAGACGCGGCAGGGCTGTATTGGCCAATTGCTGCTGTTCTTGATGCGCCAATAGTGCATGCACAATCACAGGATACGCATCATCCAAACGCTCTCTCGCCTCGTCACTTAAATTGGCGACCATCTTTGATTGCCAAAATTCTTGTAACAGTTCACGATTTTCTGCGGTGAGCACTTCATTCAACCGTGCTATCTGCGCATCGAGTTGTTCGGGCTCAAGATCCACACCTTCTTGATCAGGCACTTGGCGTTCCGTGACCATACGCTCAAATGGATCATTGACAGTGTCCCGATGATGATTGAGCCTGCTTAGTAATGCGTCCCAATCGTCAAATCCAAGTATGAGAGCCAGGTTATGTTGCCAATGCGGATCATGTGGTAAGCGTTGAGTTTGCTGATCGTTAATGGCCTGAATGGCATGCTCAAGCCGACGCAGGAATCGATAAGCGGATTGTAGTTGCTCAAACGTTGATAGCTCTAGATATCCGAGTTCGTACAACATTTGCATCGATTGCAAACAGGACTTAATCTGTAGCTGTGGATGTCTACCGCCATAGATCAACTGAAAGGCTTGTACGATAAACTCAATGTCTCTAATACCACCGGCACCAAGCTTAATGTTATCCAAATCCTCACGCTGAGCAACCTGATTTTGGATAAGCGACTTCATCTCTCTAAGTGCTGAAAAGGCACTGTAGTCCACATAATAACGAAAGACAAATGGCTTGATAAGCGCTTGTAACTCATCATAGAAAGGCTGCTCTACCTGCCCCACTACCCGTGCTTTTAACCAAGCAAAACGCTCCCAGGCGCGGCCGTGCAAAGCAAAATACTTTTGTAACGCTGAAAGGTGAATGGCCAAATCGCTCCCATCACCCCACGGACGCAGGCGCATATCGACTCGAAAGACAAAACCATCGGCCGTCTTATTATCAAGCAATTTGATGATACCTTGACCGAGCCTTGTCATAAAACGCTTGTTGTCTATACTACGAGTGCCCTCGTCTTTATTCCCATTGGTTTCACCGCGTGCTTGATGGACAAAAATGAGATCGATATCACTCGATAAATTCAGCTCTTGAGCGCCAAGCTTGCCCATGGCCATGATCGCCATGTCATCAATTTGTACATTACCTTGTGCATTAATAAAAGTCGGTTCACCATACTTTTTAATCAAATGCCGATACGTATAGTCTTTCGCAAACGAGATGCAACCATCGGCAAATTCGGACAGCTCATCGGTCAGTTGCTCAAGTGCTATCATCTGTAAAGCGTCTTGCCAAATCCAGCGCATCATCAGTAGCATCCGCAGATGGCGCAGACCGCTCATGACCTTCGCTTCATCAGCGAGTTGATAATTTTCATCCAACGTATAGTCTTGAATCAAATCGTCTATTTGCTGGCGCGTTAGAGTCTGATCTAATGGATAGCTACGTAAAAACGTTTGACATGATACCGTCCGGCTTTCCCAAATCTGATAAGCAAAGGCACTCGCCGTCTGCAGGACATGCAGTTGTTCGGCCGTCGGCTGATAATCGGTACCATGGTTCATACGTGAAGGCATAGCAGGTAACATAGGGACATAAACTCCTTATATAGAGTGATAAGACTACGTGAACCTAGCCTATAAGTTTATTGTTTTTTCTTACGAGGCAGTCACAGTATCAAATAACCGTACGGAATATGTCAATATTTGACACAAAACTATGTTTAATAACCGTGAACCTATTTGCTTTGAACGGCTTTATGTTAGCATAAACAACTTTAGCACAGATGATTGATAAGACCTCCTATGACACCTACTACGCCATTACTCCTATTGACTGCTGATCCTAGTCACCCACTTGCCCATCTGGCATTACGCTATGCTCGCGCTCATTTGCAAAGCACCGCTCATAAAGACAATACCCAAAATAGCACATTAAACGTGTTTTTTTATGGAGACGCTGCTCATATCGCCAATTGTTTACGCTGGCAGTCTGCCGACCAAGTTAACTTAACCAAAGAGTGGCAAAATCTCGCTGAGCAGTACGAGTTGTCACTGCCCGTCTGTGTCAGTACCGCACTCAGTCGCGGTGTCAGCGACACAGATAACAGCACGCGTCATCAACTTGATGGCAATAATCTTGCTAGAGGTTTTGCATTAGTTGGACTTAGTGAGCTTGCCATGATGATGCAAGGCAGTCGTCACTTAATGCAGTTTTAACCGTCTCTCACTGAAATAACGGATCACTTGATTGACATACTCCCACCACTTTCGCCAAGCTCAAATGGGGGATTCTAAAAGCGTTAGCCTTTAGGCGACTTTCTCACGACCGTCGCAAGTTTTCTGTTTCATCGGGTGACCTTGACTGCATCCTCCCTCCGCAGACAAAACGGCATGTCCTGCCGATAAAATATTTTTAGCTGCATTAATATCAGCGTTGGCTTTATACCCGCATTTGACGCACTCGAATTTGGACTGAGTTTGTCTGTTATCTTTAGCGATATGCTTGCATTGATAGCAGGTTTGGCTGGTGTAGCGTGGGTTTACTTTGATAAGTAAGCCGCCGCGCCACTGCTGCTTGTATTCAAGCATATCAATCATCATACCCCAGCCTTGATCTAAAATGGATTTGTTTAATCCTGACTTGGCTTTGACATGACGACCTTTATTCTCCATCGACCCACTTGCTGATGTCGACATATTGGCGACTTTTAAATCCTCACAAGCAATCATGGCGTGGTTTTTGCTGATGCTGGTGGTGAGTTTGTGCAAGTAGTCATGACGAATATTGGCGATATGATGGTGTAGTTTTTGAATCTTACGGTTGTGCTTTTTCCAGTTTTCACTGAATGTTACTTTTTTTGCCAACCCACGCTGTAATTTGGCCAGTTTAACCTGATTGGCTTTAAAGCTGTTCTTGGGTTTGAGGGTTTCACCGTTTGAGGTGGTGAGTAGTTTTGTGATACCCATGTCCAAGCCAATGGCGCTTTTAGAGGGGTGACGAGGATTCTGTGCCAGTTCGCGCTCACACCCAAACGACACGTACCAGTGCCCCGATTTCTTGCTAATGGTGACATTCTTGATGGTGCCGATGATGTCTTGGGATTTTCTGAACTTCACTAGACCAATGCCATTTGGCAGTTTGACTCGATTACCCTCAATACGGCAGTATTTATCAAACTGAACCAAGCGAATGGAGTCGCAGCCATCTGCTTTGCGCTTAAATTGTGGCATCAGTGGACGAAGTTGAATCTCTGTGCCATCAGCCAATTTAAAGAACTTGGGCTTTTTGGGTTTCTTTTTATTTTCTTTTAATCTGGCGTGTACTTTTGGGTCAAAGAATCGTGACCAAGCAGACGCAAGATCACGTACCTTTTGTTGTAAGGTTACGGCATTAGAGCTAGATTTCAGAAAGGCAAAATCAGGGTTGTTCTTTAAGCCAGCAATTTTATTAACGAGGTTGGTGGCATTGATAAATTCATTTTTAGCAAACATCTCAAATGAGATTGCCAGCATGTGATTCCAAACAAAACGCGCTGAGCCGACAAGATTATTTAGAATAATCTCCTGCTCTATAGTAGGCTCAAGCCTAAATTTATACGCTTTGTTGAGTTTCATAAATGCTTTCTTTATTAATGAGTATGTATTTGATATTATGCTTATAATACTAGCATTTAAGGATATTTGTTGCAATGAGTGAGATATATAAAAATCGCCATGCCGCCTTTAATCTTCACGTTCACTTAGTTTTTATTACTAAGTACCGAAAAAAGGTTTTAGGTGAGTTGCATCATGAGTGTTTTAGTCAGTGTGTGGCTGAGGTCTGTAAAAGTTTTGATGCTGAGCTAAAGGAATGTAACGGTGAGGCGGATCACATTCACATGCTTATCCAGTATCCACCAACAGTGCAATTAAGCAAATTGGTTAATAACTTGAAGTCAGTCACAAGTAGGCGAATGAGGGGAGGTTTTATTGATTTAAGAGCAGCTTATTCCAAGCCTGTGCTTTGGTCACGTTCCTACTTTGCAAGCTCTTGTGGCGGTGCGCCATTAGATATTATTAAACAATATATTCAGAACCAGCAAGGCTAGCCAGCGATGCAAAATTCACCGCCACCCTAATGTCGGGTGGAGTCCTCTTTTGCTTTTTTGATAGACTGCAATGTTATAAAACGGACGCTACGATATCGATCCTAGCCGATCAAACAGATTAGGAACCAATCATGAAATTATTAATTCAGCTGCACACGCCGACAGAGATGGCCAGCTATGAAGGCTGTGCGCTTGCGCTAACGTTGGCTACCTTTGGCCATGAAGTACAGCTGTATTTAGACGCCCCTGTCTTTGGCCTATTGATGCAACCTGAGTCACGCTTGCACGGCATGATTCAGTCGCTTGAGCTGTACGATATGCCAGCCGCTTGGCTGCCTGATGATGTCTTTAGTGGCTGGGCCATAGGGATGTTGCCAGCCGATTTGGCCTCACAACTGACACTAGTTCCGGATGTGATAAACTCGCAAGCCTTTGAGCAGATACTGACATTCTAATGGCAGTATCTGCTTAACCCGATATGAACGGCCCTGTTTGATACTAGGATAACTACCGCAATTGGACATCATTATGACAACGTTATATCAATTACACAGTACCATGGACACGCTTAGGCGCAGTACCGAAGAGATGTCGCGCACGTGGCGTACTGGTGACAGTATTGTCTTGCTTGGCACCACGGTCGCTTTTATCGATTGGTTCGATGCCTACGTCGCTGATAGCGAGATACAAGGTATCGCGGGCATTTATGCGCTAGCCGATGATGTGGCTCAGCTCACGACTAATACCAGCGCCAAGTTAAATCTATCCGCGAAATTAAGTGGTGTGTTGACAGACACAGAGTGGGTCAATCTGACTCAAGACAATCAGTTTGATAAAGTCGTGACCATAGCCTTATGAGCAACAATAAGATGACCACCCCTACTATGACCGCTATGAACATTGAGCTAGATCAAGATGGCCATTTGTGTGACCATACTCTTTGGACACCTGATATCGCCCAGCAACTGGCAAACACGTTAGAGGTGGATTTAGGCACTGAGCATGTACAGATTTTGCAACAAGTACGGGCGTTTTTTGCTAAATTTAATCACGCGCCAGCGACAAGGCCGCTCATTAAGTGGCTACAAAAAACCTTGCCGGAGCAAGACATCAGCAATCAAAAATTGCAGCAATTATTCAATACTGGCTTGGTCGCCCGCCATGTCAATCGCCTCGCTGGTCTGCCTAAGCCGCCTAATTGTTTATAAAGACTATTGTTTATAAAGACTATTGTTTATAAAGACTAATGGGGAGTGCTCCGCATTAGTCCTTTAGCATTTTGAGCACACCAGTTAGCACCTGAGTGTTTATTTTGGGTCATAGACGGTTAATGTCTCATAACCGACGCTACGGCCTTCATCACCACGAAAGCCTTGCTGACGCCATATCTCATACAGGCAGATTGCCACGCTATTGGACAAATTTAAACTGCGCGAATCAGCCAGCATCGGCAATCGCAACCAATTGCTCGCACCAATATCTTCACGAATCTTATCTGCCAATCCGGCGGTTTCAGAGCCAAAAACCAGCGCAATATTAGGCATTAAAGCTTCACCTGTGGCCCCAGCCTCTTGCTGACCACTAAAGTCATAGTCATAAAAAGGTTGACTCAGTTTGGTGGTCAGGGCGGTAACGGTTTGGCAGTCAGCAGCTTGTAGTGCCTGTCTGGCTGCCGTCCAATCATCATGTACTTGTAGATGGGCATACTCATGATAGTCCAAGCCTGCACGGCGTAGCTTTTTATCATCAAGCTCAAACCCTAAAGGCCTAACCAAATGCAGCTGGGCGCCCGTATTAGCACATAAACGAATAATATTGCCAGTGTTACTAGGCATTTTGGGGGCTACCAGCACAATGTGAATGGTCATACTAACTCCTTAAGTGGTAAAGCCGAACTATGATGAAATTGATGAGCTGCGTGTAAATAAAAGTTACAGTTTACGGGCAATAATTACATTTTGATACTGGGCAGCGTTTTTAACTTTCTCTATGATGTCTGTAACGGATAGCGAGATAATAGTTATACATTATCAGTGTGTCTAATACCCCCTCAGTGAAGCTTGCGCCCAGCGCTTAGCATCACTGTTATTATTTTTAACAACCCATTTATTTTTGAGGATACTATTATGAAAAAAGTAATCATCGCATCTTTAACTGCTATGTTTGTTCTAACTGGTTGCAACACTTTTAAAGGTTTGGGGCAAGATGTCTCAAGCGCTGGTGATGCCGTAAGTAACACAGCGACAGACGTCAAACAAAAAATCTAAGTTTTAACCTCTTAGACTTTTAAAAGGGCTTATCATTTATTTGATAAGCTCTTTTTTTAGTGTCTTCTTAAGTGTCCTCTTATCTTTTGACCCAAGAGTACGGGTAAAACACCGTGCTATAAAAATGCTCGTAATATCTGATTGAGGTAACGCTGTCCTAATGCTGTCGGCTGTAGCTGCTCAGCGCTGTCTATCAATAATCCCTGCTCCACGAGTTTGCTCACTTGTCCTGCAATGTCACTATAAACCCGCCCCGTTCTTGCGGTAAACAATGCCCAATCTACCCCGCCGTGTAACCGTAGCGCATTTAGCATAAACTCACTAACCAGCTCATCACTAGCAATTTTTTGCCAGCCCACCATTTTTGGTGCATTTTGGTGAGTATCAGAGTGCGCAGCTGGTTGATAGCGCGTACCGTCTTGAAGCATATAATCTTTAGGCAAACGTGATTTGCTAAAGCGATAAATACCTGCCTCTGCCAACCAGTCACTCCCTAGCACTTTATCTTTGTCGGACGGTCTCGACTCATTACTATCTAGTGCTGAGGCGTTGTTGCCTATTGACACTTTGCCATGCGCGCCTGCGCCAATTGCGAGATAATCACCAAATTGCCAATAATTAACATTGTGCCGACATGGTTTATCTGATGCGCCCGCCCAAGCGGAGACCTCATAATTGTTGTAGCCCAATTGCTGTAGTAAGGTTTGACCTGCTTGCTCAATATCCGCCAGATTGTCTTCATCTGGCAGTATAGGCTGGCTACGATAAAACACGGTGTTGGGCTCAATCGTCAACTGATACCAAGAGATATGCGTGGCACCTGCATCGTGCGCCATTTGTATGTCAGCCAGCGCTTCATCCATGCTCTGCTGCGGCAACCCATGCATCAAATCCACATTGACCCGCTCAAAGCCAGCCGCACGCGCGGCCTGAATGGCTGATAATGCCTGAACAGGATCATGTATACGCCCAAGCGTTTGTAATTTATCAGCAGCAAAGCTTTGCACACCAATCGATAAGCGATTGATACCCACACTCAAATACTGGGCAAAAGGTGCGTGCTCTAGCGTGCCTGGATTGGCTTCCATCGTCACTTCGATGTCATCAGCAAATGTAAAGACATGGCGTAGGCCAGAAAATAGTCGTTGATACTGGGCAATGGGCAGCAAGGACGGGGTCCCCCCTCCAATAAATATTGAACCAATCTTGCGCCCTTGAGACAATGACTGTTGCATACTTGCGTCTAGCAGTAGCGCATCTACGTACTCGTCATACATGGAGAGCTGGGTATCTATCGGCAGCTCGTGCGAGTTAAAATCGCAATAAGGACACTTTTTGACACACCACGGGATATGGATATAGAGCGCTAGTGGGATATCCTTTACGTCTATCGTGCCCACAGTGGCGTTATTAGGCGGGCTGATATTGTCTGATACGTGAACAGGTTTGGTATTTGACATAATTGAATGTCTCAATAAATGGTTAGCTGCTGTGATTAGCAAAAGTAGCGCTAGGATAACGGCTAGACCGCATAAAGAAAAGCACGATGATAACAAAAGTATCCATAAAGCCACTTACAAAAATGGGTGTGAACGCTGGTAACTTATCGGCAAGATATAGTCGATACAAGACATAGTTTTACGTTAATGTTGATGTGCGGCTGGGATAAATGCTGCGCCGCCTCTGTCAGCGTAGACACAGCATACAAGTAATCTTTATTCCAGTAGCTGTATATGATGTTTATGGTGGATTAACGCTATCCACAGCGCTTTGATATAAAACGGCTAATCAATAGCCAATAATGGAAGGAGGAAATAGATGGCTTACTGGTTGATGAAATCTAACCCTAAGTTTTTTGGGATTGAGGATTTGCGACGGTTAGAAACAGACAGTTGGGATGGTGTCCGCAACTACCGCGCCCGCAATTTTATGCGCGATGATATGCGTGTTGGTGACAAGGTTTTCTTTTATCATTCTAGCGCCAAACCCTCGGGGGTGGCTGGCATCATGACTGTCAGTAAAGCAGGCTATCCTGATCCCACACAGTTTCACCCTGAGCACCGTCACTACGACCCGCTCGCAACCGAAGACGCACCGCGCTGGTATATGGTCGATGTGACTTTTGAGCAGGCCTTTGTAGACGTTCTACCTTTGTCAGAACTGAAGTTTTTGCCCGCGCTTGAAGACTCGCTGTTGCTTAAAAAAGGCTGTGAGCAGTTGACCATTATGCCACTAGAGCCCAAACATTGGCATGCCATTATGGCCATGGCAGAAACCCTAGATCTTCTATCAGGTGACGCAAAACTTTGATGGTATCCATAAACCTTAATACCGTTGGTCAATTAAAACCACCGGTGAAGAAGCCGTTGACATCATACCCCAGCTTCTTTACCATCTTATTTATTTATGACCTGTCAATCTACTGCTTGGATTGACGGGTTATTTTTATTTTTGTGCCTTCACTTTTATTTTCGTACTCTGTTCATATGGGCTTGCTCATATTATTTATCGGAGTATTATCGGCACTATTCCTATTTTACTGTCTCGCTATTAACTTGTTGATGGCAGTGTTTGCTCATCAATAATAATGACTGCAAAGAATAAAAAGTTGCTCACTATGGTTTTCCCATTATCTTTTAGAGATTTCAAAAGTTACAGTTTACGTTTAGGCGTGCTTGCACTGCCTATTTTAATCACTCAGTTTTGCCAAGCAGCCCTTGGTGTAGTCGATGCCATTATGGCAGGTCAAGTTTCTGCGCTGGACTTGGCGGCTGTGGCTGTTGGCTCTGGGATTTGGCTACCGCTGTTTTTATTAGCCACGGGTGTTTTAATCGCAACCACGCCTCTGATTGGTGAGGCGATAGGGCAAGATCAGCACAGTCAAGTACCCCATATCACGCAACAATCTTTATGGACGGCTGGCGTCATTGGTATTATTGGCTTTATTGTGGTCAATTTAGCCCCAAGTGTACTTGGAATCATGGGTGTACCTGAGAACATCCAGCCGATTGCTACGCAGTATTTGCATGGCGTGTCATTTGGCTTCCCAGCGCTGGCAGTCTATGCCGTGCTACGCAGTTATTGCGAGGCGCTTGGACGACCTGAGCCGGTGACCGTTATTAGTATCATTGGCCTGCTGGCCGATATTCCTCTGAACTATATTTTTATTCATGGTCTGTTTGGGATGCCTGAGATGGGCGGGGCTGGCTGCGGGGTCGCGACGGCCTTAGTGTTATGGATAAACGTGCTATTACTTGCCGCTTACACCAGCTTCACTAAGCGCCAGCAATTTGCCAGCACACGTTTTTTTTATGCCTTTGCCAGTCCGAATCGCACACAGATCAAAAAGCTGCTTAAGCTTGGTATACCTATTGGCATATCCATTTTCTTTGAGGCCAGTCTGTTTAGCTTAGGAGCGCTGGTCATTAGTCCTTTGGGTGAGTTGGCAACCGCCTCACACCAAGTGGCACTGGCCGTAACGTCACAGCTGTTTATGATACCCATATCGGTCGCCATGGCTCTGACCATCATGATCTCCAATCGCTTTGGTGAAAAAAACCTGATGGCGCTACGTCAAGTGCAAGCCACTGGTCTGATATGGACCGTATTGATCGCGCTCACTTGTATGCTGGGAATATGGCTATTTAGACCACAGCTGGCAGCCGCCTTCACTGACAATCCATTGGTGATCGCGCAATCTATGCACCTACTTATATTTGCGCTTGCTTATCAGCTGTTTGATGGATGGCAAGTGAACGTAGCGGGTATATTACGCGGTATGCAGGACACCACCGTCCCAATGTGGGTCACGCTGTTTTGTTATTGGCTGGTTGCTTTACCACTCGGTATTTACTTAGTGCGCTTTACTGACGTCGGTGCTCAAGGGTTTTGGATGGCATTAATCACAGGTCTATTTTTATCCTCTATCCTACTGACCCTACGACTGCGCTATCAACAAAAACGCTTAACCGCTATCTGGCGTTGATTTTGGGTATGTTGATTTAGAGTATAGTTATAAGGCTTTAAAGTGATACAGTGCTACGGGCCTAGCTTTTTTGCTGTCTCTGTTACGCTTACAAATAGCGAGCTAAAATTTATACCCATCACATGAGTATCAGCGTAACTATTTTATTGAGTGCTAACTATGTGCCCATTCAGATATCGTCATTAGTGATAATGACTAGCACTCCATGGGCACATAGACTATGATAAATCATTGAATATTTCTTACTCGCATGCCCGCTTACGTCATAATATGTAAAAAAACTCAGTTAACAACTGTACATCGATTGCTCATTGCCATGAATATAGGTATCATTAGCAGTTATCTACACAATATTTAGTTACACTATTTCTCGAATTTAGTACAAGGCAAGATTAAAACTATGGATATTGAAAAAATACGCACCCTAATTGCACTCATGGAAGAAAGCGAACTGGTTAATTTAGAAATCAGCTCAGACGACGAACATATCAGCTTGACTCGTCACTATGATACGCCTGCCCCTACAATGATGGCCGCTCCTACTGCAGGTGCTGCGCCTATTGCTGCTGCACCAAAACCAGCAGAAAAAGCGGGCAGCGTTGAGACGTCTCCCATGGTTGGTGTTTTCTATTCAGCACCAAGTCCGAACGATCCCCCATTCGTAAAGGTTGGGCAAAAAGTTCAAGCCGGTGATACCTTAGGCATCATTGAAGCCATGAAAATCATGAACCCTCTTGAAGCGACTCAAAGTGGCATTGTTGATGAAATCTTGGTAGATAATTCTGAAGTGGTACAGTTTGGCCAACCTGTCATACGCTATAAAGCGTAACGCTATTTGCCACCCTTTACTTCATTATGACTGATGTCTTTTGATATGTGTGTCACATTATCTTTATAGTACGATGCCATATATCGAGACTCAGTCGATGACTGCCGCTTCGACAAGGATGACCCCATGATAAAAAAACTGCTCATCGCCAATAGAGGTGAGATTGCCCTACGTATTGTTCGAGCTTGTAAAGCACTTGGAATAGAAACCGTTGGCGTCTATTCCACAGCTGATGCAAACTTGATGCATTTGCGCTTTGTTGATGAGGCAATCTGTATTGGCAAACCTAATGCCAATCAAAGCTATCTTGATATCAATACCATTTTGACCGCCGCTGAAATCACCGGTGCTGACGCCATTCATCCTGGTTATGGTTTTTTATCAGAGAATGCTGAGTTTGCTGAACAAGTTGAAGAAGCAGGCTTAACCTTCGTTGGTCCTAACGCTGACCACATCCGCCTAATGGGTAATAAAGTCTCAGCGATTAATGCCATGAAAAAAGCCGGCGTGCCGACAGTGCCAGGCTCTGTGGGTGCTGTCACACTACATAATGCCGAAGAACAAGCGCGCAACATTGGCTTTCCGCTACTGATTAAAGCGGCTTCTGGTGGCGGTGGTCGCGGCATGCGAGTCGTTGAGCGCTTTGATGAGCTCGTCGGACAAGTACAAGCCGCAAAACAAGAAGCTGAACTGTGGTTTGGCGATGACACCGTCTATATGGAACGCTATCTACAAAACCCACGTCACGTAGAAGTACAGGTACTTGGTGATGGTAACGGTAATGCTATCCATCTATACGATCGGGACTGCTCACTGCAGCGTCGTCACCAAAAAGTACTAGAAGAAGCCCCTGCTCCTGACATCCCTGATGACGTACGTGAACCCATCCTAAAAGCTTGCGTAAAAGCTTGTGAGCTGGTGAAGTATCGCGGCGCCGGTACGTTTGAGTTTTTATTTGAAAATAATGAATTTTTCTTTATTGAAATGAATACTCGGGTACAGGTTGAGCATCCAGTCACTGAAATGATTACTGGTATTGATGTGGTCGTTGAACAACTTAAAATTGCTGCGGGCTACGGCTTGTCTTATCGTCAAAGTGAGATTGAGATTCAAGGCCATGCGATTGAATGTCGTATCAATGCTGAAGATCCAGCGACCTTTATGCCGTGCCCTGGTACGGTCAACCAGTTGTTTGCCCCCAGTGGCGCGGGCGTGCGCTTTGACTCACACTTGTATCCTGGGTACGAGATACCCTCGTATTATGATTCATTGATAGGCAAACTCATCTGTCATGGTCAAACCCGCCAACAAGCGGTCTCTAAAACGCTCCATGCCCTTGATGAGCTAGTGATTGAAGGTATCAAGACCAACATACCCCTGCATCGTGATGTCATTTTGGCCGATAAAAACTTTGTTCATGAAGCGCAAAACATTCACTATCTTGAAAGAGAGCTTTTAACCGCAAACCAAGCCAAAAAACCAGCATAACTTTGGCCATAAGCACTCTGCCATAACTTATACACATTAAAAAACCGCTATTGAGTAGCGGTTTTTTAGTGTAATCGAATGGATCTTTTCATAATCGATACGTTTTGTTCACGTCACTGCTTAGGGTAAAATTCTATTGAACCTCATAAAGCATTCTTTACCATCAGGGTCAGCACACCACTGCATGTGATTGTCATCATGATTTAAAAAGGCAATCAACGCTTCATCGGTCTGATCAATCTGATTACCAGAACAGTCTACTTCGTTGTTGTCATACACTGTTTTAAGCGCAATAATAGGCAGCCCTTCTTCACGGTGTGTGATTAAGTAGCGGCCGTACGTCCATTCTTTGCCACTAACTGACCACATCTCATTGTCAGCGCCAAAGTTATATAGCTCACGGCATTGGTTAGATTTTTTAGCAGATGCGATTAATTTTTTATTGGTATTGGGCTGTGTACTAAGAACACGTTTTTCTTCTTGAGTCAGAACCCCACCCTCTATACCAGCAAGCATTTTAGGTTCGTTACTTTCTGCCTTTTGGCCGCCTCTTAATTTAGCTTCCGCTTCTTTTGTCATCGTGACGCCACTATCTAAATCTATCTCCCATTGTCCAGCAATAGCCGGGCTAATGTGAGTGGTAATGGTCGGTTTGGTGATCACTTCACCATTTGCTGGCAATGACGCCAGAATAGATGCCAATGAAAATGAAGCAAATGATAGAGGTTCCATAATTAACCTTTTGATTATAATAATGTGCGCTATGTACATTAGCGTAAGTCTTAGACACCAAAAACACAAGTAACATTATGCTATTCGTCGCGATGTCTGCAAAAAAGACACGATAGATCATGATAACAACTTAGTGTGCTTTGTGTTGACTTACCTTAAAAACAATACAATTGACGTATCGGTCTATATCGAACTGCGTATCATACTAGCACTCTTACTTGCTCAAAAAAATAACGTCATCGCTTTACTTGCAAGACACAAGAAGCAATGACGTTTAAAAAAGAGCTAGTGTTAGCTGTTAAACCGCCCTGTGACGTTAAGCGGCTGTAGTACTTACTGCTTGAGCAAAGGCAGATAAAGCGCCTTTTAGCATGGCCGATACCGTACTGCTGCAAGTACCAATGCCTGAGTAAACCTCACCATCTACATTGAGCTGAATGTAAGCTGCGGCATTCGCATTGGTCTTGTTATCACTATTGGTATCATCATCGATACCGTTACCGCTGTTGTGATGCGGATTAATCGCATGCTCAGCATAGTTAATAATGTGGAGTGATTTACCCGTGTGCTGTGCAAGACCATCAATAAATGATGATAATGGGCCATTACCGGTGCCATCAATATTGATGATTTCACCGTTCATTTGCACTTGACCGTTAAAATAAACGTCACCGCCTTTATTGTTAACACTATAATCTAATAGTTCAAACTTGCCTTGCTGTAGATACGTATCTTCAAAAGTCTGTAAGATTTCATCGTTCTGTAGCTCTCGCGCCGCCATTTCAGCTTGCTTTTGTACCACACCGCTGAAGTCAATTTGCATCCAGCGTGGTAAGTTAAAGCCATAGTTACGTTGTAAAATGTAGGCGACGCCGCCTTTACCAGACTGGCTATTAATACGCACCACATCTTGATAGCTGCGACCAATATGCGCCGGATCAATTGGCAGATAAGCCACATCCCAAACATTGTCGGTCTCATCTTGATGCTTCTCATTATAATCGAGAGACTTCTTGATGGCGTCTTGATGCGAACCGCTAAAGGCTGTAAAGACCAACTCGCCCACATAAGGATGACGGGGGTGCAAAGGTAAATTATTGCACTCACTCACGACCTGTACGATTTCGCTCATGTTACTAAAGTCCAGCTCAGGGTCGATGCCTTGGCTAAATAGGTTCATGGCCATGACCATAATGTCCATGTTACCCGTACGCTCACCGTTACCTAATAGCGTACCCTCGATGCGATCAGCACCAGCAAGGACGCCAAGTTCAGCAGCGGCCACCGCACAGCCACGGTCATTATGCGTGTGCAAACTGATAATCACATGCTCACGCTGGGCAAGGTTTCGGCAAAAGTATTCAACCTGATCGGCAAACACATTAGGCATAGAGGCCTCAACGGTCGCTGGTAAGTTAAGAATCACTTCCTGCCCTTGCTGTGGCTGCCATACTTCACAAACCGCATCACAGACTTCTACGGCATAATCCGTTTCTGTTTGGCTAAAGCTTTCAGGCGAGTACTGGAAAACCCATTCAGTCTCAGGATATTTAGCCGCGTACTCCACCAACAAATTGGCGCCCGCAATAGCAATCTCTTTAATCTCAGCTTTATCTTTACCGTACACTTTTTCACGTTGTACACGGCTGGTTGAATTGTAAACATGAACCACCGCACGCTTTGCGCCCTTTAATGATTCAAAGGTACGAGCAATCAAATGCTCACGAGCCTGTACTAAAACTTGCAACGTCACATCGTCAGGCACATGATTTTCTTCGATGAGTTTACGAGCAAAGTCAAATTCAACCTGTGCAGCTGACGGAAACCCGATCTCAATTTCTTTAAAACCAACGTCTACTAACGTTTTAAAAAAGCGCATTTTTTGTTCGATGGTCATCGGATCAATCAGCGCCTGATTGCCATCGCGCAGGTCCACACTTGCCCATATTGGTGACTTCTCAATCGTCTTGCTCGGCCAAGTGCGATCTGGCAGTGAAGGCGCAAACGCAAAAGGACGATACTTACGGAAGTCAAAAGCGGCGCTTTTTGGTGTCATCTTTGCAGTTTTTGAGGCTACATGACGTGTGGCTTGGTCAGACATAATCAATCCTTAGATGAGGTGGGCGTTTATATTTTTGGCTGAGGGCTGCGATGAGACCATCTGTTTATCATACGAGATAACCCATACTTATACCATTATAATATCAAAATTTTTAGCACAGAAATCAGCTTTCTGTCATTAAAAATCCCACCTTTTTAGTGAAAAACATCTGATAACTGCCTATAATTAGGCAAATCCACTAATAAAGTAGCATATTATGCCAAACAGCCATTCTGATAACGAGGTTTTAGCCGATATAGATGAGACTGATAGACAGTTATTACGCTTATTACAAACGCAGGCACGCATGAGTATTACTGAGCTTGCCGAACGCGTCAACTTATCAGCCACTCCTTGCGCGCGCCGTATTAAACGTTTAGAGGAGGCAGGGATTATTACCGGCTATCATACCAAAACGGATGCACAACAACTGGGCTACCCACTAGCGGTCTTTATTGCGATTAGTATGGACCGTCATACTGCCGAGCGCTTTGAGCAATTTGAAACGAAGATCCAAAGCTTTGATGAAGTCGTCAGCTGTAGTATTGTCACTGGTCGCACAGAAGATTATCTGATTAAAGTTCGGGTGCGTGATATGGCGCATTATGAAGAGTTTCTCTTACACAGACTAAATCGTATCGAAGGCGTCGCACAAGTACACACCAGTTTTGAGTTGCGAGAAGTATTTAGCCGTAGTGTAGTTTAGGTCATGCTCATCAGCTTTCGCGGTTGGTTTGCCGACGGAACAATAAAAGTAGTATCAAACCAATAAATAGACCTATAGCGGCAACGAGTAGCCCGGCATTGAAATTGCCGTTTTGCCCTGCTAAGCCCACTGTCACCAATGGCCCTAAAAACTGTCCTAACGCATAGGCCAGTGTGGCCAGCCCTATGAGCAAATTTGAGTAAGCGGGATTGATGTTTTTAATCAACGTCAGGGTCATTGATACCATACCAACGAAAGTCAGTCCTAGAATGGCGGCATTACCATACAGACCCACAGCCCCGTCAAACCAGAGCGGCAAACACATGCCAAACGCTTGTAATATGGTTAAGCCTATTAAGGTTTTTATTTCCCCGACTCGTTTGGCTAGGGCCCCCCATAAGGGGTTAGAGAGCATCGCAAAAATACCCACAACCAACCAAATGAGTAGCCCTGCATACGTCTGCGTTGTGAGGCGCTGGGCGGCCATAACAGGTAAAAAAGTCGCAGACGTAATATAGCCAAACCCTGCCAGCACGTAGCTTGCTGACAATAAAGCAATGGCTTTATGATGTCCTGCAATAGCTTCGTACAAGGCGTGTTTAAAGCTTAAATACGTTTGATATAGTGAGAGGCGCGGACTGGCATGACTTAAATCAATAGGGTCAGAGTTCTTGGGCCTTATGGCATAGAGTAACCATAAAAGCGGCAGGCTACTCAACCCCGCCACTAGCCAAATGACATCAAAATGATAGCCTAATACCAATAACCACCAAGTCAATATAGCAGAGGCACTGATCCCAACACCGATACCGGCATAATGTACTGCTGAGAGTACCGATCGACGTGCAAGGGTTAAGCTTTGAATGACAAAGGATGAGCTTAAAATCATCGCTATCCCGCTTGCAACACCTGCCAACAGCCGAATCATATACCATAGGCTTAATGACATATCAGGCACAACCAGCAGCATCGTCGTCACGACACTCACCACCGTCCATAGCATCATTGCTTGCCATGTCGAGCGCTGAGGGACGAACATAGCAATGAGTGCGCCGATAAAGTAACCGATGTAATTGATGGAAGCGAGCCAGCCTGCAATCGTCGTCGATAACGACAGTTGCACCATAATATCAGGCAAAGTGGCGGTAAACAAAAAGCGCCCATAACCCATGACCACTGCCATGCAATAAAGACCGATAAAAGCAACGGCGGTTTCATTGGTAATCGTAGGAAACGCCCGGCTTTTGAAAGCAGTCATCATGACAGAGCCATTTTGTGGCAGCTAGCACACAATCCTTTGTGTTAAAACAGTCGAAAACAGTAACGAGCAGATCACTTAAAACATTATGAAAAACATTATGAAAAACATTATGAAAAACATTATGAAAAACTAGGGCGTGTCATCAAATAGAACAATTATTTTAGAATAAGCTATACTAA
>NZ_DFBY01000016.1:0-33751 GCF_002366815.1 Psychrobacter sp. UBA3068
GTCCAACATTTGGGGGTCAGTTCACTAACGGTTATTAGCGAGCCTTTCTCAATCAAAGCAGGGTTTGACGGGATTATTTAGACCGACCAATCCCCATATAGTCGCCTACTAGGTGATTAATTTGCCGCCGCGTCAACGCATTTCTCGCATCAAATATTGGCATCGCTTGCTGATTGATTTTCGCAATATCCAACTGGTCTTGTGGTGCCCAGCTCATAATAAAAATGGCCTGCGCCTCATTAAGCTGCTGGTAAGGGCTGGCAATCAATTCAAGCAGGGGTTGCTGCGGATAGAGCGCTGCAAGTTCAGGTTGTGCTTTATCACTATAAACCAAAGTACGAATATTATAAGACCATAATAACGCTAATAATGGATGAATGGCGGAGCCCGCCGTACGCCCTGAGCCTGTCTTATAACTACCACCCCAGATCATCACTGTTCTGTTGTCAATAAAACCATTAAAATACTGCCAAAACTTACGGAATATCAGCTCTTTTTGGTCTTCATTGATGTGCATAATCGAGTGCAATAGCGGCATGTCTAAACTGTGAGAGGCGCTTGATTGCTGTAGTTTAGACAACTCAGTCGGTAGCGTGTTACCGCCAAACCCCCAACCTGCTTGTAGGTAACTGCTGCCCACCCGCTCATCTAAGCCCATGATATGGCTCACTTGCTTGATATCCACCTGTTGGCTATCCGCCAAACGTGACATCTCGTTCATAAAGCTCACGCGCGTCGCCAGCATCGCCATAATGCTACTACGGGCAAATTCTATCGTGGCGATATCAGTGTAATGAGCAGCACGCGCATGCTGCATGATAGGCTTCAATACCTCTAGGTGCTGGCTACTGTCGGCTGTTTTTTCACCAAGTAACCACAATGAAGGGTTTAACATCGAGCTATAAGCATCGCCATCTTGTAGGAATACAAATGGTATATAGTATACCCACGCGCGCTGTAGGCGCTGAGCCAGTGCTGTGACACGGCCCAGCTGCTCAATACCGCTCATAATTAGCGGTGTTGCTTGCTGATGACTGTGGTTAAAAGCAGTAATCCAACTATCTTCCGTCCATACTGACTGAATGCTGTTTAAAAATAACCAGTACAGCGCAACGGTTTGCGGCTCATCACTATCACTATCACTATCACTATCACTATCTTCGACAATATCACCGCTGTTATCACAGTTTAGCTTTTCATAGCGCTGTATGAGCTTGTCGGCATTATCTGGCAACGCGTGACTAACAATAATATGCTGTTGCTCGTACATTTGCCATAGCGCTTGTAAATGATGCTCAAAGCCATACTGCTGTATCTGTTGCTTTAACAAAGCGCTATCTGCATACAAATGAATACGCTGACCCAAGCTTGCCAGTACGACCGCACTGGTAATGGCTTCAATACCATGTCCGACGAGTACGCAGACGCTAGCGTTCATAATAGAATTGTTAAGCGGATTCGCTTTAGATTCGTCGTTTTGTTTGTCTGTGACATCAGCGCTCATGCGGTTACCTTTTAATATTATTCACGTATCAGCATCACTACTCAGTATCACTACTAGGAGAGCCGTTTAATGTGCTGTAGCAACTGATCGGTGGAGGTATCAAACCGTCCTTCGTCAACCTCATGCTGCATGGCAGCATGCACAGACTCCGCCATCTGTTTGCCCATCTCAACGCCCCATTGATCAAATGGATTGATATCCCAGACACTGGCCATGACATACACCTTATGCTCATAAAGCGCAATCAGCGCTCCTAAACTGTGTGGGGTGAGCTCATCGATCAGTAATGTAGTCGACGGCTGGTTACCTCGGTAGTACTTATACTTATCTGCCTCAGAATCCGCTTTAGCACAAGCGATATCTGCAACGGCAGTATTACCAAAGGCCAATACTCGGCTTTGTGCCAGACAGTTGGCTAAGGACAATTCATGTTGCTGCTGCAATGGCGCGTTTGGTACCTTATCACTATAACGGCGTACACAAGCGATAAAGTCACAAGAAACCTGCTGTGTGCCTTGGTGTAGCAGTTGATAAAAGGCATGCTGGGCGTTTGAGCCAATCTCACCCCACAGAATTGGGCAAGTATCGTAGTCAATGTGATTGCCGTGCTGGGTAACCGACTTACCGTTACTCTCCATCTCAAGCTGGGTTAAGTAGCTCGGCAAGTAGCTTAAACGACCATCATAAGGCAACACGGTATGAGCATTCACCTGTAAAAAGGTACTGTTCCATACGGCAAGCAAACCTAAAAGCACGGGTAAGTTCTCTGCAAAATCGGCCTCAGCAAAATGCTCATCCATACTGTGAGCACCGCTTAATAGCTCCTTGAACCTAGGTATGCCAATCCGAATGGCAATCGCCAGTCCAATCGCTGACCATAAAGAAAAGCGACCACCGACCCACTCCCAAAGCTGTAACTGATGCTCAGGATGAATACCCCACGCATTCATTTTTTCACTATTGGCCGAAATACCAATGAAGTGCCGACGTAATACGCTGTCTTCAGTACCCGCCCGCAGCTTGGCAGTAGCAAGCAACCAGGATAATGCTGTCTTAGCATTGGATAACGTATCCACCGTACCAAAAGACTTGGATGAGATAATAAATAAGGTCGTCTCAGGATTGAGATGTCTGAGCAGGTTATCAAGCTGGGTGCCATCCATGTTAGAAACAAAATGCACCTCAATCTCTGTATCCGCCCATTCATCTAGGGCCCTAGTCGCCATGAGCGGTCCAAGGTCAGAGCCACCAACTCCAATGTTCACCACATCCGTAACGGCTTTACCTGAAAATCCACGCCACGTACCATGACGAACACGCTCGGACAATCTTGCTACCTGCGCCAAGCTATGATGCACGTCAGCCACTACATCTTGACCCTCGACCTGCAGCGCTGCTGTGTCTGGTAGACGCAGCGCCGTATGGAGCGCCGCACGCTGCTCACTGGTATTTACCATAGCGCCTTGCATAAGCGCCTCAACCCGCACTGACAGCTCACAGCTCACAGCTAGCTGCAATAGACTGTCTAGTACCTGCTCATCGATACACTGTTTACTATAGTCCATATACAGCGCGCCTGCCTGCGTACTAAAGCGCGTAGCACGATTGGCGTCTTGTGCGAACAAGGAGGCCAGTGACCATTGCTGCTTAGCCAGCGTTTGTAATTGCTGCCAGTGTTTAGAGCTGCGAGCGCTGGTAAATCCTTTTTTGTTATCCTTTAACTCATCCATCAGCTACTCTTCATCCGCTAATTGCTGCTCGGCAAAGTAAATAAAGGCTTGCATATAAGAGCGCATATCACCTGCATCATAGCTATCACCGCGCATGGTTGTTACGTTTACGCCATACTTACTAATCAGTGCATCAATGGCATCGGTGAGCTGTATCTCGCCGCCGACTGAGGCAGTCGTATTGGCCAAATAATCAAAGATCTGGTTGCTAAACACATAGCGCCCTACCACTGCCAGCTTTGAGGGTGCCTCTGCTAAGCTGGGCTTTTCGACAAATCCTGCCACTTTAAAGCTGACATTCACATCCGCTTGCTCATCCACATTGCTAGCACCGCTCAGCTTGGCAATACCGTATTTATGAACATCTTCATCTGCTACGTTATCCACCAATATTTGTGAATGGTTATCTTTATGAAAAGCATCGATCATAAAGGCCAAATTATCGGTAGCAGCATCGGTCGTAAATGGATCGAGCACCACATCCGGCAATAACACGGCAAAGTCATGCTCACCAATGATGGGGCGCGCTGCCAGCACCGCATGCCCTAAACCTAACGCTTTACCTTGACGTATCATGGACACCGTCACATCATCTGGTAGCCAATTTAAACTATCCGCCAGCTCGTTTTTGCCTTTATGACGCAGCTGGTTATCCAGCTCAGCATTGACATCAAAGTAGTTTTCAATCGCGCTTTTTTGCGCGTGACCGACCAAGACAATGTGCTTGATACCAGCGGCAATCGCCTCTTCAACCACATAGTGTATGGCAGGACGATTGCCTAATGGCAGCAGCTCTTTGGGCACTGATTTAGACAGTGGCAGCATACGGGTGCCAAAGCCTGCGACAGGAATAACAGCGTGAGTTATTTTTTTCATAGTGTTTAGACTGTTTTAAAGTAATAGTGAGATAAGTTTATATCTTATAAAGCTATACTAAATAGTGGCATAACCATTCGGATTCATACTCTGCCAACGCCAAGTATCTTGACACATATCAGTAATAGAGAGATGTGCTTGCCATCCTAATAATGTTTTCGCTTTATCAGCACTGGCATAACAACTGGCAATATCACCTGCACGGCGATCGACAAACTGATAAGGAATAGGCTTGCCGGTCACCTCAGTAAATGCCTGCAATAACTCTAGTACAGAGGTACCTTTGCCAGTCCCTAGGTTAATCGGTAAGAAACCTACTGAGCCTTTTTTATTTACACTGGTTTTATCTAAACTATTTTTTTCTGGACTTCTTGCTTGCTCTAGATAATTCAACGCAGCCACATGACCTTGAGCCAAATCAGTAACATGAATAAAGTCACGGACACCGGTTCCATCTACAGTAGAATAATCATTACCGAAGATACTGAGCTTATCAAGTTTACCAACGGCTACTTGGGAGATATAAGGCATTAAATTGTTCGGGATATCATTAGGGTCTTCACCAATCTGCCCTGAGGGGTGCGCACCTACTGGATTAAAGTATCTGAGAGCAATTAAATTCCACTCATCATCGGAGACTGCTAGGTCTTCTAAGATATGCTCGACTGCAAGTTTGCTTTGCCCGTAAGGATTGGTACAAGAACGCGGGGCAGTCTCATCGATAGGCAAGGTATCAGGATCGCCGTAGACCGTAGCGGAGGAAGAAAAAACGAGGTTTTTGACATTATGAGCTGCCATGACTTCTAATAAATTAATGGTACCACTGACATTATTGTTATAGTAAAGCAGCGGCTTGGCTACTGATTCGCCAACGGCCTTTAACCCTGCAAAGTGTATGACACCAAAGAAATTATGGGTAGAAAACACTTGTTTCAATGACTCTGTATCGCGGATATCCCCTTTGATGAAGGAGATAGGCTGTCCAATCAGAGTAGAGACACGGTTGATCGCTTCACGGCTACTATTAGATAAGTTATCGTAGACTACGATATCATATCCTGCTTCATGCAATGCGATACAGGTGTGGGAGCCAATATAGCCTGCGCCACCAGTAACTAATATCTTGTTTTTCATAATATTATTTTCAGTACAAAAAAAGACACCCCATTGTAGAGGTGCCTTCTTAATATTTCAATAGAGTTTTGGTAGTTAATCGGCTTTTGCCTATCTTACCAGCCTGTCACTTCTTTTAGCTTGTCGCCAAGCTTAGATGGGTCACGCGTGTATGCAATACCTGCATCTTCAAAGGCTTTGAATTTTTCTTCAGCAGTACCTTGACCACCAGAAATGATCGCGCCAGCATGGCCCATACGCTTACCTTCTGGAGCAGTGACACCTGCGATATAACCAACCACTGGCTTAGTGACATGATCTTTGATGTAAGCAGCAGCTTCCTCTTCAGCCGTACCACCGATCTCACCGATTAAGATAATCGCTTCGGTTTGTGGATCGTCTTGGAACAATTTTAACGCGTCGATCTGGTTCATGCCAGGGATAGGATCACCACCGATACCGATACAAGTAGACTGACCAAAGCCAAGCTTAGTGGTTTGTGCAACGGCTTCATACGTCAATGTACCAGAGCGTGAGATGATACCCACTTTACCTGGCTGATGGATGTGGCCTGGCATGATGCCGATTTTGCATTCGCCTGGCGTGATAACACCTGGGCAGTTAGGACCAACAAGACGCACGTCGCCTGCAGCTTCAAGATAGCGTTTGGCTTTTAGCATATCGAGAGTAGGTACGCCCTCAGTGATCACAACGATCAATTTGACGCCTGCATCGATTGCTTCAACGATAGAGTCTAGTACAAATGGTGCTGGTACATAGATAACTGAAGCGTCAGCTTGAGTGGCTTCCATGGCCTCACTCATAGTGTTGAACACTGGCAAACCTAGGTGCGTTTGACCGCCTTTACCTGGGGTCACGCCGCCAACAACTTTGGTACCGTATTCGATGGCTTGTTCAGAATGGAACGTACCGTTTTTACCAGTGAAACCTTGTACCAATACTTTGGTATCTTTATCGATTAATACACTCATTATTTTTTCCTTTATTCGGTTGTCTTGTGATAGCAACTTAATGGCGTATCGATCATTTATGAATGACGATTCATTTTTTGCCAAAAATTTGCTATTACGCTTTGACTACTAGGCTTAAGCAACTATTTTTATAGATTTACGCTTTAACAGCATCGACAATTTTTTGAGCTGCATCAGACAGGCCTTGAGCTGAAATCAATTTCAGACCAGACTCTTCTAGAATTTGCGCGCCTTTCTCAGCGTTGTTACCTTCTAAACGGACAACAACAGGTACTTTTACGTCAACTTCTTTGATAGCAGCAATAATGGCTTCTGCAATCATGTCACAACGTACGATACCACCGAAGATGTTGATAAGAACGCCTTCAACGCTGCTGTCTTCTAAGATAATTTTGAACGCTTCAACAACGCGATCTTTAGTTGCCCCGCCGCCAACGTCCAAGAAGTTAGCAGGCTTGCCGCCGTACAATTTGATGATGTCCATCGTCGCCATTGCAAGACCAGCGCCGTTTACCATACAACCGATATTACCTTCTAGAGCAACATAGTTTAGGTCAAACTCAGCCGCTTTAAGCTCACGCTCATTTTCTTGGGTCTTGTCTTGTAGCGCTGCGATTTTTGGCAGACGATAAAGGGCGTTTGAGTCGATACCGATTTTGCCATCAACACAAACAATCTCGCCATTTTCACGAACGGCTAACGGGTTGATTTCCATTAGCGCAAAGTCGTTTTCGACAAAGGCTTTATAAGCGCCAGTCATTAACTTAACGAACTGGTTGATTTGCTTACCTTCTAAGCCTAGCTTGAACGCGACATCACGCGCTTGGAATGGCATCAAACCAACTAAAGGATCAACATTTACTTTAAAGATTTTTTCTGGCGTGTTGTGCGCCACTTCTTCGATATCCACACCACCTTCAGTCGATGCCATGAAAGTCACGCGACGAGTCGCACGATCAACCACTGCGCCAAGATATAGCTCAGTTTGTACTGGGTACATATCTTCTGCAACCAATACGAAGTTCACTGGCTGACCATCAGCGTCTGTTTGGAAAGTTACTAGGTTAGTACCGATAAGCTCTTCAGCAACTTGCTTCGCTTCTTCACGAGTTTTAACCAGTTTTACACCACCAGCTTTACCACGACCACCTGCATGTACTTGCGCTTTGATAACCGCAATATCAGTTGGCGTTTTATCAAAAGCCGCTGCAGCTTCGTCGCCATTATGGGCAATGATGCCTTCTTGAATAGGCAATCCGTAGCTTTTTAATAGCTCTTTTGCTTGATACTCATGTAAATTCATTGATTGTATCCTTTATTTTTTACAATTAATAAAAAGTGAAAACAAATGCGCCGTCTATACATGCTAGCTATACATCTGGCGCACTTATGACCGTAGCGATGACTTTGATAGCGACGCTACGATCAGGTTATAAGTCGGTACTTATTACAATAACTACTTATTTCTTACGCTTTTTACGCTGGATGGCGTGAATAGCACGGCCATCTGCAGATAGTGCGGCTTCATGCACGGCTTCTGAAATGGTTGGATGGGCAAACGTCATAAGCTGTAAATCTTCGATACTAGAGACAAACTCCATCGCGATCATACCTTGATGGACGATGTCACCTGCGCCCGCAGAGATAGCGTGCATACCTAATAGGCGATCTGTCTTGGCATCGGCAACGACTTTGATAGAACCTTGCGCTTCGCTTTGAGCGAGTGCACGGCCGTTAGCCGCTAAGTTAAACGAGCCTGTTTTAACTTCATAGCCAGCATCGCTAGCTTCTTGCTCAGTCAAACCAACCCATGCAATCTCTGGATGCGTATAGATAACGTTGATGATCGTATCATAATTCACTTGGGCTTTTTCGCCATGAATACGTTCAACCGCCATCATGCCCTCTTCCATCGCTTTATGCGCAAGCATCGGACCACGTACCAAATCACCAATGGCGTAAACACCATCAAGGTTGGTTTTGCATTGATCATTCACATCGATAAGACCACGTTCAGTCAACGTGATACCACTGTCATCGCCAAGCAGTTTTTCAGAATAAGCACGGCGGCCAACACAAACGATCAGCTTATCAAAGCTCTCCTCGCTCGACTCACCTTTATTTTCGCTAGTGACAACCACTTGATCGCCTTTGACTTCAGCGTTGGTGACTTTGGTATCGACACGGATATCGAGACCTTGCTTTTTCAGCATTTTGCCAGCTTCTTTTGAGATGTCTTTGTCAGCGGCGGCCAAGAAGCTTGGAAGCGCTTCATATACAACAACTTCCGCCCCTAAACGACGCCATACTGAACCAAGCTCAAGACCGATCACGCCCGCACCGATCACGCCTAAACGCTTAGGTACTTCTGTGAAATCAAGCGCGCCTGTAGAGTCAACGATGCGATCGCCGTCAGTTTTGGCCACAGGAATCTCGATTGGTACAGAACCTGCCGCTAAAATCACGTTTTTAGCAGTGATGGTGGTTTCGCTTTCGTCTTCTAGAGCGGTAAACTTCACTTTTTTGTCAGTGCCTTTACCGTCAACCAATGTGCCCCAGCCTTGTAGCCAGTCAACGCCATTGCCTTTTAATAACGCTGCAACGCCGCCAGTCAATTGCTTAACAATACCTTCTTTACGCGCAATCATCTGCTCGATATCAATGGCGACATCGCCTGTGCTGATACCATGTTCAGCAAGGTCATGCTTAGTCGCTTCATAACGATGCGAGCTGTCAAGTAGGGCTTTTGATGGGATACAGCCAACGTTCAAACAAGTACCGCCAAGTGCAGGCTCGCCTTTATAAACACGTTTTTCGATACAAGCAACGCTCATACCCAACTGACCTGCACGGATAGCCGCTTCATAACCACCAGGACCGCCGCCGATGACGACTAGATCATAATTGTCTTTCATAGTACATTCCTATTTCAAATTTTACTTATTATTGACACTGAGGTTTGTCTCATTCATGAATAGATAATCTCTGCAGTTAGTAGTTAATACACTACCTTAGCAAGAGACGCTTTTTCATTCAAAAATGACTACCCACAACAGTGACCAAATTAATTTAATACGCCAACTAACTCATTGACTGTTAAATGGCTAGAACTCACACCTATACCAAAGTTAAAAAGCTTGTATCAGCGATTGCCAATACAAGCTTAACAGCTTACAGGTCTAGTAGTAACATGGCTGGATCTTCAACCAGCTCTTTGATCGTTACTAGGAACTGTACGGCTTCTTTACCATCAATCATACGATGGTCATAAGAGAGTGCAAGATACATCATTGGTAAGATTTCAACTTTACCATCGACTGCCATTGGGCGGTCATTGATAGCATGCATCCCTAGAATAGCCGTTTGGGGTGGATTCAAGATAGGCGTTGACATCAATGAGCCAAATACACCGCCGTTTGAAATGGTGAATGTGCCACCAGTCATATCTTCTAGTCCAAGCTTGCCTTTTTGCGCCAAGCCACCAAGCTCACGGATACGGCTTTCGACATCTGCCATGCTCATGCGATCGGTATCACGCAATACAGGAACTACTAAGCCGCGATCTGATGATACGGCAACACCGATGTCATAAAAACCATGATAAACAATGTCATCGCCGTCTAGTGAAGCATTCACTGCTGGGAAGCGTTTTAGTGCTTCTGTCGCCGCTTTCACAAACAATGACATAAAGCCTAGACGGACGCCATGACGCTTCTCAAACTGCTCTTTGTACTTAGCACGCATGTCCATCAATGGCTTCATGTTAACTTCGTTAAACGTTGTTAACATCGCTGTATCTTGTGACGCTGACAATAAACGCTCAGCAACACGCTTACGCAGACGAGTCATTGGTACACGTTTTTCAGTACGCTCACCCATTGATTCAGCCACTGGGCGGCCGCTATCAGACTTAATGCTACTGTCCGCTTTCAATGTTGGGTTTGCCATATCAGTCTTAGTGACACGACCACCGCGACCGCTACCTTCAACTTCTTTAGGATCTACGCCGCTTTCTTTCGCCGCTTTACGTACTGCTGGGCTTTGATCTTTGTGATCGGCTTCGTCTTTTTTATCTGTTGCTTGTACAGGCTCGCCACCATCGGCTGCTTGTTTTGCTTGTACAGGCGCTGCTGGTTGGTCTGGATCTACAGCAGGCGCAGAATCTGCACTGGCGCTGGCACCCGCTTCAAATTCAGCGATAAGCTCATCAGACAAAACCGTATCATCAACTTGCTTAACGATTTTGGTCACGACACCATCATCCGGTGCAACCACTTCTAATACAACTTTATCAGTTTCAATTTCAGCCAATAGGTCATCACGATTTACTTGTTGACCTTCAGTGACATGCCATTCAACGATCGTGCCATCGGCAACCGATTCTGGAAAAACGGGGGCTTTGATATCAGCCATCGATATACTCCTTAGATTTGGATATTCATATGTATATTGTTAAGTCGTGATAGGCAGTCAGTACCATTTTAAGGGGTCATTCTTAGATGGTTAAAGGATACTGACTGTCATCGCCTGATTCATTTATCTTGTATAGCCTGTTACTTAGACAACTCATCGACACTAATGCCAAGACCACCAGCGATCAACGCTTGCTGCTGCTGTGCGTGTAGTTTTGGTGAGCCTGTCGCAGGTGCTGCACTAGGAGGACGTGCCACCGGCTCCATGACTTTTGCCTTGGTTGGATGCGGTACGACGATACGGAACATGTGCGGTGCCAAATAGTACCAAGCGCCTTGGTTCAGCGGCTCTTCTTGCGTCCAAACGATCTCAGCTAAGTTACTGTATTTCTCAATCTCAGCAATCAAACGCTTCTCTGGCAACGGATAGAGCTGCTCGATACGAACGATAGCGACATGGTCTAAACCTAAAGCACGACGCTGCTCCAATAAATCATAATAAACTTTACCGCCACATAGCACCATGCGAGTTACTTTGTCTGCGTTGTGCTCATCCATCTCTGGCAACACGGTTTCAAATTTACCGTTAGCCAATTCTTCTAGATTCGATGTTGCCAATTTATGACGTAACAAGCTCTTCGGTGACATAACAATCAACGGTTTACGAATTGGGCGTACCGCTTGACGACGCAGGGCATGATAAATTTGCGCCGGCGTGGTTGGCGTAATCACTTGCATATTGTCTTCAGCACACAGCTGTAAGAAGCGCTCAAGACGGGCAGAAGAATGCTCAGGACCTTGACCTTCAAAGCCATGTGGCAATAGCATGGTCAGACCACAAACACGTTGCCATTTGGTTTCGCCACTTGAGATGAACTGGTCAATCACCACCTGTGCGCCGTTAACAAAGTCACCAAACTGCGCTTCCCAAACGATCAATGCGTTTGGTACTGTGGTTGCATAACCATATTCAAAGGCTAACACCGCTTCTTCTGACAACAATGAGTTATAAGTCGCAAAGCGCGCTTGCGTCTCACTCATATGAGCCAATGGCACATACATGCTGCCATCATTCACATTGTAGATTTCACTATGACGATGTGAGAACGTACCACGGCCGACGTCTTCACCCGTAATACGTACTAGCACCTCATCGTTATCTACGAGTGACGCATAAGCTAACGTTTCAGCCGCACCCCAGTTTAAAGGCTCTTCGCCAGTTTGCATGGCCAAACGCTGCTCTACCATCTTCTGGACTTGACGTTGTAGCTTATAGCCTTCTGGCATTTCCGCCATACGACGTCCATAACCTTTTAGCGTCTCGATATCGACACTGGTATCCCATTCATCGACTAAATCATGACCTAGATAAGGCTTCCAATCGACAAACAGGGCTTCATTAGGCTCACTGACTAGCGAATTGGCCACATAATCACCGCGGTCTAACGATTCACGATATTCATCTTCGTACCGTTTTTCTTCTTCTGCATTCAATACACCATCTTCAATAAGCTTTTGTGCATAGATAGTGCGGGCAGTCGGTAACTTTTTAATGACCGCATACATTAGGGGCTGAGTCGCTGATGGCTCATCCGCTTCGTTATGGCCATTACGGCGATAACAGAACAGATCAATAATAATATCTTTACCAAACTCATGACGGTAGTCTAACGCCAATTGAGCGGCGAACACGACGGACTCAGGGTCATCACTGTTTACATGCAAGATAGGCGCGTGAACCATTTTTGCCACATCAGTACAGTACTCAGTTGAACGAGCATCGTCTTGACGGCTGGTGGTAAAGCCAACTTGGTTGTTAATAACAATATGTACCGTACCGCCTGTGGTATAAGCGCGGGTTTGTGACATCTGGAAAGTTTCTTGAACCACACCTTGACCAGCAAAGGCGGCATCGCCATGAATGACGATTGGCAGTACTGAATTGCCGTCGGTTTTGTCCATTAAGCGATCATCATTACGACGAACCTGACGTGCGCGCACTGACCCCTGCAATACGGGAGCGACAATCTCAAGATGTGATGGGTTAAATGCCAACGCTAAATGCACCTCACCGCCTGGTGTCATCACATTAGACGAAAAACCGTTATGGTATTTTACATCGCCTGAGCCTTTTTCTGGCTGTACTTTACCGTCGAACTCATCAAACAAATCCGCTGGATTTTTGCCTAAAATGTTTACCAACAGGTTGAGGCGTCCACGGTGGGCCATACCAATGACCATCTCTTTGGTACCATAACCGCCAGCACGTTGAATGATTTCATTGATAGCAGGAATAAAGCTTTCGCCACCCTCTAAACCAAAACGCTTAACACCTGTGTACTTACGCGCCAGATATTTCTCTAAGCCTTCTGCTGCTGTGAGACGCTCTAGAATAGATAAGCGTTTTTCTTTATCAAACTTGATATACCCTAAATTGCTTTCTAGATACTTTTCCATCCAGCGTTTTTCGGTACTGGTGGTGACGTGCATGTACTCGACGCCAATGTGACGGCAGTATACCCGCTCCATGATTTCGATAATTTCACGTAACGGCGCTTCATCCTTACCAATATTTAAATCATTGGTCGGAAACACGGTATCAAGGTCGGCTTCTGAGAGATTATGATAAGCAAGGGTCAAATCTTCCACTTCTGCCCGTGGATGTAGATCTAACGGATCCAGCTGGGCGCGGCGGTGACCACGGCGACGATAGGCGGATATTAGCTGTTGTACGCCCATTTGCTTAGGATCAGCACAGTCAGCGGCATGGTTAACATTGGCGTCCGTATTTTGCACACCACCCTTATTGGCGGTCTGGTTACGGGCAAGCAATAAAAACTGGTCTTTAATAGCATTATGCTGAGCATCGTTTGGCGATTTGTACTGTTCAAAATACGCTTGCCAATCTGTATCAACGCTATTAGGATCGTTTAAGTATTGCTCATAAAGAGCTTCTACATAGCTGGCGTTATCAGCAGCCAACTCTGTATGTCCTAGGCTCGCGGCTTCTTTAGTTATACTATTCATAATAATCGTCTATTTGATAGATAAATGAATGGAATCGTGCTTATTCTTGAGTAATCTGTTGTATGTTGACCGGTACTATTAATCTATTCGATAGAAAGGGCTTACTCCTATCGATAACTGACTACGATAATAAATTATGCTGAACCGTATTCAGTAAGCGTTATTGCCATACTTCTACAAAAAATACTGCTATTTGTGAACGTTCAGTTTTCTAGTCAGACTCGTTTCACAACATTAATTTATATATACTACCGTCAGTCATAACCAAGTTATTCATAATGCGTTATGAGCAAATGAGCAATGATGTCAGCTAGCCTATAAATTGGCTATTTTTGCTGAAATTCTTTGTCATTTCCGAGACATTACTACTTTTTAGTCAAGCATACATTGCTGTATAGAATAGCACGCCTAGCTTTTGTGCCATAGTTTGTTTGTTCAATACTAGGTATTTACGTAATGAATATCTACTATCACTCTAATCGCATTATCACACACTTGGCTATTTTGGTGCTGTTATTTCGTTCAATAACAAGGACTGAGTCATCAAAGTATCGCGTTCGCATAACTGGGCGGTATTCTAACATTTAACGTGGTCAATATCTCTTGGTGAATCATTTTTTCTCATGCAAGTATATCGCTTGCTTGGACATATATCATGTGTTCTTACATACGACCAACGTATTGTTAGTACAGCATTACCTACGCTACTGGGCATTGTTTTCATCTATACACCCCTCCCCAAGCGAATGAAAAAATTTGAACCCTCTCAAAATTTTGCTAATAAAAAACACCACCTAATCACTAGGTGGTGTTTTTATATAGTATCTACAAAATATAGTATCTGCAAAAAACCCTACAACTATAAACGATTAACCCGCTTGGTCAATAAGCAGGCTGCGTAGATGGCCAATCGCTTTGGTTGGGTTCAAGCCTTTTGGACAAACTGATACACAGTTCATGATACCGCGGCAACGGAACAAGCTAAACGGATCGTCTAAACGAGCCAAACGCGCTTGCGTGTCGCCATCACGGCTATCAGCAACGAAGCGATAAGCATGCAATAGTGCTGATGGACCTAAGAACTTATCAGGGTTCCACCAGAACGATGGGCAGCTGGTTGAACAGCAGGCACACAAAATACATTCGTACAGACCGTTTAGCTTTTCACGCTGTTCAGGTGATTGCAAACGCTCGGTTGGCGGTGCTGGCTGATCATTGATTAAGTACGGATGTACTTTTTCATACTGCTCATAGAATTGGTTCATGTCGACTACCAAATCACGAACCACTGGCAGACCCGGCAGGGGACGCACGGTTACCTTTTCTGGCAAGGTATTCATGTTGATTAGACATGCCAAACCATTTTTACCATTGATGTTCATGCCATCAGAACCACAGATGCCTTCACGGCAAGAGCGACGGAAAGTGAGTGTTTCATCTTCCTTTTTTAGGCGTAATAACACGTCAAGCAACATACGATCTGACTCAAGAAGCTCAATCGTATACGTTTGCATGCGTGGCGCTGCGTCCAAATCAGGATCGTAGCGATAGATTTCGATGGTGCGAGTACCTCGGCTCATAATGCTAAACTCCACACGTAGGTGATGGCGGGCATACAAAGATTGCAACATAGTGACGCTGACTATTCATCAGTACTGATAACCAGTACCAAATACTGATGAGTAGTCTAAAAGCGCTGGCATGAGCATGTAGCTGGCGGTCACCTTTTTAATAAATTAATTAGGGATAAAACGTTTACGCTGTCTTATATATCAGGCGTACCGTCTAGAATTAATAGACGCGAACTTTTGGCTCGATATAATCAACAGTCAATGGCACTTTGCGAACTGGCTTATAAATAATCTTGTTGCCTTCAGAATACCATAAGGTATGCTTCATCCAATCGTGATCATTACGGCCATTTGGTGCATAGTCGTCATCTTCTGGGCGATCGTAATCAGACACACTATGAGCGCCGCGGCTTTCATGACGCTTGGCGGCAGAGATCATTGTCGCTTTTGCTACTTCATATAAGTTAGCAACTTCAAAAGCTTCAATACGTGCTGTGTTAAACACTTGTGATTTATCTGCCAAGTGGATTTTTTCGATTTTCTCACCCAGCGCTAAAATCTTCTCAACGCCTTCGTCCATCATCGCTTGCGTACGGAACACACTAGCATGTGCCTGCATGGTCGCACGAATCTCGTCTGCGACGTCTTGCGCATTGTAGCCTTCGGTTGACTGCTGTAGCTTGTCTAAACGGCGCACGGTAAAATCAAGTACGCGAGGATCTAGTGGCTTGTAGTTATGATCCGCATGGTGGAATTCATCAACGATGTGTTTACCAGCCGCGCGGCCAAACACCAATAAATCCAGCAGTGAGTTGGTACCTAAACGGTTGGCACCGTGAACACTCACGCAAGCACATTCACCAATAGCATAAAGCCCTTTGATGACCGTGCCTTCTGCATACAACCCGTCTTCATCAGTGCCAGCTTCTAGATTTGGCACAACCACTTGGCCATGAATCGTCGTTGGAATACCGCCCATCATATAATGAATGGTTGGAATAACAGGGATAGGCTCTTTTGTGATATCGACGTTGGCAAAGTTTTTACCAATCTCAAATACTGATGGCAGGCGTTTCATGATGGTCTCTACCCCTAAATGGGTCATATCCATTACGATATGATCGGCATTAGGACCACAACCACGGCCTTCTTTAATTTCTTGGTCCATAGAACGTGAAACCAAATCACGTGGTGCCAAGTCTTTTACCGTTGGCGCATAACGCTCCATGAAAGCTTCGCCATCTTTATTACGTAAGATCGCGCCTTCACCGCGGCACCCTTCCGTTAATAGGACGCCAGCTCCGTGAACACCCGTAGGATGGAACTGCCAGAACTCCATATCTTGCAATGGAATCCCTGCGCGAACCGCCATACCAATACCGTCACCAGTATTAATATAAGCGTTGGTAGAGGCAGCAAAGATACGACCTGCACCACCTGTCGCTAGGACAGTGATCGGCGACTGGAACACAGCAATCGTACCCGTTTCTTGCTCAATCGCCACAACGCCATTGATGTTACCAGCTTCGTCTTTGATCAAATCAAGTGCAATCCACTCGATAAAGAACTCAGTACCTTGCTCAAGGTTCTTTTGATATAGCGTATGTAAGAGTGCATGGCCAGTACGGTCAGCAGCAGCGCAAGCACGTTGTACGGCTTTTTCGCCATAGTTTGACGTGTGACCACCAAACGGACGCTGATAAATCGTCCCATCTTCATTGCGGTCAAACGGCATGCCCATGTGCTCAAGCTCATAGACCACTTTTGGCGCTTCACGGCACATATATTCAATGGCGTCTTGGTCACCTAACCAATCTGACCCTTTAACAGTGTCATAAAAGTGAAAGTGCCAGTTATCATTGCTCATATTACCCAAACTTGCACCGATACCACCCTGAGCTGCGACGGTGTGCGAACGCGTTGGGAATACTTTGGTCAGGACTGCAACCTTCATGCCCGCTTCAGCCAAATGTAGTGAAGCACGCATACCTGAGCCGCCACCACCAACGATGACAGCATCATAGTTGAGGGTTTTGATATTGCTAATGGTATTATCTTGTCTTGTTGCCATTACGGTTTTCCTAATGCCTGTGAAGTAAATACAAGAGTTGCCTAAACCAGTCTTTCTGCTAACGTAGCGACGTACGGCTGCTACCACCCACACAGCTTAACTGTTCTTATTCAGACAACCTGCAACCACTTACTAAAATTTGCATATTCATCATGATGTTGTGGTGAATCTATTACCCAGCACGATCGGATGAATCTTATATGACTGTTGACCAACTGCATTTAAAGACCTAAGCCATAAATAAAGCGGACTTAACAGTCGGTCATTAAAAAGATAAAAGTATCACGTTTAGGGTAGTCAACTCGTTAAATAGCAACGACACTGAAGCCTGTACCCCAAAAAATCATGATGCCCCAAAATAGAAACACTAAGACGGCGATAATCATTAAGGTCTGTAGCACCAAACGTAGTCTTGGTGCGCTTTCACCCATCTTGCCAGACGTAATGTAATCGGTAAATACCGTCCACATACCAACCCAAGCGTGACCAGCTAATGCCAGTACAGCCACTAAGCTAAACAGACGCATTGGCAGACTGGTCATAAACGATGCCCACTCAAGATAAGTGACATCACCATGGGTCAAAAAGAAACCCAGCAACACCACACTATAAACGGCTAAAACGACAGCACTAATGCGCTGGACAATCCAATCGCGTGAGCCTGAGCCTGTCAGACCAGTCGCACTTTTGATTCCTGAATCATTTTTAATCATTAGAACATCACCCATACAAATGACGCGACAATTAGTATCGCTGAAATCACAAAACTGGCCATAGAGGCAGCGCGGCCAGATTTTAGCTCTTCAGTCATGCCCATATCAGCAAATAAGTGCTTGATACCCATCACAAAGTGATAAGCAATCGCTGCAACAAAAATCCATGCTAAAAAGCGCACAAGTACGTTGTCAAATACGGTTGCAAAACTCTCAGGCGATGCCAATGAGTTTTGTAGTAACCACAACATGACAGGAATCAATAAAAATAAAATAATGCCAGAGATACGATGCAGAATTGAGGCGATCGCAATCGGTGATCGGTTAACGCTAATCACTTGGCTTAGAGGCAGATCAATAGGTCGGTTGCTTTTCACAGCGGGCATCCTTTTTGCGGTTATACTCCTGTATCTGCTATCAACGCTTAATATCAATGGTGTCAATTAAGCATTGAGCAACACACGAGACGAATAAAGTAAGGAAGAGCTAGCTGACTTCGTTTAGTTTGCGCTAAATATGAAGAAACGATCAGGGGATACAGAGTATTGATAAACTGTTTAATATTGCTCGTCAAATTGACAGGTCAATAAAACAACCCATCTATTATACAACAAAGAAAATAAACATGAGTAAGATCGATTAACTAGTCTATTTTTACTGGTGATATCAAAAAAGATAACGTTACGCTGTCATCTGTATCGACATCAACCTTAGGCTAAGTACTTAAAAATAGAACAGTTAACAAGAACATTCGAACCTGAAATAAAGGTTTTTATCTATCAAGACATCATTGAGTCGTAACCCAGTACGAATAGTGAAGGCTCTAAACGACACTATATCATGACCACTTATCAATTCGCACAAAGCTAGTGCCAGTTAAGTGCCTCTAATTATAAAATGACTGGACGATAATTACAAATTTATCCCTTAAGTAGTAAAAGACAAACACTGAGTCAACAAATAAATAGAAATAGGCAAGCCTGCGGGCCTAAAAACCCTTAGGATTGCTAGAATTTACCCCCTATTTGTTTTGTCCGCTACTCATGCTCTGTCTGTTTTTGCCACACATTTTCGTAAAAACTGTCTTCTTATTCTGGGAAAATCCTTCAAAGACACCCTCAATAATGTAGTCTCACTTACTGCTACAAAAAGCAGGTTTTTTAGTAAAATAACCAAACAGACATATTTTGATACAAAAATTACAGTGAATAAACACGACTAAACCGTGCCAATAAGCGGCATTGTGATGAAAAGTCTTTTCAAATCATAAGGAATTACTGCTAATATACCCTGCGTATCAAATGTGTTAAACACTTTTTGACCATTTGACGAATGCTGACGCGAGGGTATGCGTCTATAGCAATTTTATTCTAACAAGCTAAAACCAATGGAGAGCAATTTATGGCTGACACTAATGCCAAACTAACCGTAAATGGGGAAGCGTACGAACTTCCTATTATTAAAGGTACTTTAGGGCGCCCAGTTATCGATATTGCTGCTTTACAAGATTCAGGATTTTGGTCTTATGACCCTGGTTTTAAAGTAACGGCTCCTGTTGAATCAAAGATTACCTACATTGATGGCGGTAAAGGCGAGTTACTACACCGTGGCTACCCTATCGATCAGCTAGCAAACAATGCTGAATATCTAGAAGTTGCTTATGCGCTGATTCATGGTGACCTGCCTAACAGTGAGCAAAAAGCAGACTTTTTTGAAAAAATCCGTAAGCATACTGGTGTTCATGACCAATTGCGTAAGTTCTTTGAAGGCTTCCGCCGTGATGCGCATCCAATGGCGATTATGGTTGGTGTCGTTGGTGCCTTATCAGCGTTTTATCATGAAGACCTAGATGTGAGTAACGAAGAGCATCGTGAAATCACTGCTATTCGTTTAATTGCTAAGATGCCAACGCTTGCTGCGATGAGTTATAAATACTCACAGGGCGAACCGTTCATGTACCCACGCAATGACTTTAGCTACGCTGAAAACTTCTTATACATGATGTTTGCGACACCTGCTGATGTGGATTATAAAACCAACGATGTCATCACCCGCGCAATGGATAAAATCTTCACCTTGCACGCTGATCATGAGCAAAATGCATCAACGTCTACTGTCCGCCTAGCGGGCTCTACTGGCGCCAACCCTTACGCTTGTATCGCTGCTGGTATTGCAGCCCTTTGGGGCCCATCACATGGCGGCGCTAACGAAGCCGTTCTTGAGATGCTAGATGAAATCGGCTCGGTTGAAAACGTGCCTGAGTTTATGGAAAAAGTGAAGAGCCGCGAAGTGAAGCTCATGGGCTTTGGTCACCGTGTTTATAAGAACTTTGACCCACGTGCTCAAGTCATGAAAGAAACTTGTGACGAAGTACTCGCTGCCCTAGGCATCAACGATCCTAAGCTTGAACTTGCGATGGCACTTGAAAAAATCGCTTTAGAAGATCCGTTCTTCATCGAGCGTAACTTATATCCAAACGTTGATTTTTACTCTGGCATCATCCTAAAAGCCATTGGTATTCCAACGTCAATGTTTACAGTAATCTTCTCGCTAGCCCGTACGTCTGGTTGGATCAGCCATTGGTTAGAGATGCACAGTGCACCGTTCAAAATCGGTCGCCCACGTCAGCTATACACTGGTGAAACGCGTCGCGATTTTGTAAAAACTGAAGATCGTAAATAAGCAAAAATAATACTCGCTTAATAAAAAATCCCGCCAATGTGCGGGATTTTTTATTGTCTAATTTTTAATGCTTTAGCGCTTTGATCATCATAGTCTACGCTCAAACACAGTCTCCATTTAGCTGTGGCTGGTGCAAGCTTTATCTTGATGAATTATTGAAACGTTCTTAACGTCTGCTCATATTTAGCGATTTGCTCATCATAGTCTTCAATCGTGTCGTTAAATTTTGCCATAAGCGCTTCAAACTCTTTTTGTTGATCTACTTTCATCTGCTGCATATCAATCACTTGCTGAGCCTGTATTTGCTCCCAGACTTGATGCTGAATAATCAGCCGTGCCAACGCAGGACTCTTGGCACTCACCCGTCCAGCAATTTCTGCATGTTCAAACAGTTGCGGCACTAATGTCGCGATATTAAGCAAGGTGTCGACATCTTCTGCACTAAGCGGTGTCGTCACTGGTTGATAGAGCGCTTCCATTGCTTGCTGGTAGCGATCAATAATTTGATCTTCCGTGCGCATGATGGGTTTGCGCGGCTCTAGACTAATACGCTTTAATACAGTTAAATCACGCTCACCAACTTCCGTACTGGTATTGATATCAACCTCAGGAGCAGCGTTAGCGTCACTGTCTGTAGCAACAGCCTCTTCTGCATTCGCGGGCGCTATTTCCGCCACCTGCTCCGAATTGCTACTATCAGCATCGACAGTGGCCTCAGTTGTTAACAACAAATTCTCACTGTCTGACGCATCAGCGGCTTGCAGCGATTCATACTCTGCTTGTAGACGGCGCTGTAATCCTTGTACTTGCGCGACGTATAAAGGCTGAAACTGCTCAATACGCGCTGCAGCCGAATCACTTTGCGGCATAGGCTTGTTGTCCTCAGCACTCGTTTTTTCCGTGCTCTGACTGTCCTCTGGCACAGGCTGAGTGTCTGGTTGCTGCTGACAGCCGGTCAAAAACAGTATTCCGGTTAGTGTGACTGCAAGCCAAGTCGGTGATTGACGAAAACTGGCAGCTTGATTGAGACGCAGGTTATTGACCACACCTTTATTCGCTTTATGGCTAGCGTCAAGCGCAGACTTTGCTGGCGAAAATTTAAACATGAGAGTAGCTATCCTTGTTAAGGCAAATTATTAAACACTAAAATGATCGCGACCACGCATTGCTCATTGGTTTGACACCGCCTTATCGACAGCGTTTACCCTTAAAAACGGTATGCAGGCCTCTAAGTCTTGACAGTCCTGTCCCCGCTGACGACGGATAAAATAGTCCTGTACCATGCGTGCTTGCTGCTCAACACCATATTTAAAAAACGACTTTCCTGTCTCGAGCACATAGTCATAACGGCGATCAATAAGCGCGCCACGCACTACTTTTATACCTTGCTGCAATTGCCACACATGGGTTAATTCATGTATCAGCCAACTTTTTTTGCTAAGAGACGCGTGGCTAAAATCCACAAGCCAATCTGCTGGATGAAAGTAAATATTGCCATTCGGACTAACCGCATAGTTTTTCAGTACCCACCACGCGGTTTTTAGCTGCACTTCATCAAGGTGAATACTGTCACCGAACACCGAACGTGCCAACGCTTTTTCACCATCACTAAGTAACCGTGAGTGCTGCTTTGCACCTTTTGACGGTAAACAACGATGCGCCAAGCGTTTAAAAATCGTTTGAGACTTCATTCACAAAACACCTTATGCTTAATGGACTGTTTGCAAGTCGTTACGCTTATTAAAGGACGTTTAGTAGTAGCAGTAGAGCATTAATAGGGATAAAACTTAAAAACCAAAGTGTTTGCTACATAAAAAATATTTGGGACATAAGCTGTACACTTTGCTGATTTTTAATAACGTAAATCTGCGTTAGCCTAGCCTGTACAGTATTGATAACCGTGATTGGAGATGGTGATTGATACAAATTAGCGTACTTTTCCTACTGATGTCTAATGTTATTATTGACCATTCTGTTTTTACCAGTGCCGCTTTTTTGACCCAAAAATCTGTTTTTTAGTATAAATAACAAACTTAGTGGGCAGCTTATTTATAAAAATGCTGCTCAAGCCCCGCTGTTAGAATGATGGCGCGCTGTTTTATTTCACAATAGAGAGTCCTATGCCCCCTAACTTTCATGCCGACACGCCCCTTGCCCAACGTATGCGCCCTACGACGCTTGATGCCATCATTGGCCAAACGCACCTTTTAGCCGCTGGCGCACCCCTACGACGGTTGGTCGAACAAGGACATTTGCCCTCTATTATTTTGCATGGCGAAGCAGGCATCGGTAAAACAACCATTGCCATGCTATTGGCTGACGCGGTTGGCAGACCTTTTCATGCGCTCTCTGCCTTAAATACTGGGGTTAAGCAGTTGCGTGAGGTGTTAGACCATAAAGATTCATTGAGCTTTGAATCTCCTGTGGTCTTTATCGATGAGATTCACCGTTTTAATAAAGCTCAGCAGGATGCGCTATTGGGTGCGGTAGAGTCTGGCGATATTACCTTAATAGGCGCGACCACTGAAAACCCTTCCTTTAGCGTCAATAATGCGCTGTTGTCACGCTGCCAAGTGTATCGTCTCGAACCGTTAACGTCTGAGCAAATCAGTGCGGTGTTACAACGAGCACTATCAGAAGACAATGTGCTTAAAAAACTGAAAATTGATTTACAAGCCCAAGATACCATCAGTCAGTTGGCTCATGGCGATGCGCGAAAAGCACTGAATGTGTTAGAGCTTGCGGTGCAAACTGCTGATACGCAGCACTCACCGCTTGTTATTGATAATGAGCTGGTCGGCCGCGTCGCACAGACCGCGTTGGTTCGCTATGACAAAGATGGCGAGCAGCATTACGATATCATCTCGGCCATGATAAAGTCCGTACGCGGCTCCGATCCAGATGCCGCGTTATATTGGATGGCGCGAATGCTGGTCGGCGGTGAGCCTGCTGATTTTATCGCGCGGCGCTTGGTGATTTTGGCCAGTGAAGATATTGGCAATGCCAACCCCAACGCTCTACTTCTCGCCGATGCCGCATTGCGTAGTGTACAGTCCATAGGTATGCCAGAAGCGCGTATCATTTTAGGGCAAGTGGTGGTCTATCTTGCCACCAGCGCCAAAAGCAACAGCACTTATAAAGCCATTAATGCCGCGATGGCGTTGGCAGAAAAAGACGCATCGCCCGTTCCCCTCCATCTGCGTAATGGCGTGACTAAGCTCATGCGCACTCAAGGCTACGGTCAGGGCTATGCCTACCCACACGATTATCCCAATCATTACTATCCCCAAACGTACTTACCTGATAATTTATTAGGGACAAGCTTTTACACATTTGCGGACAATCAGCGGGAGCAACACAGCAAGCAATTTATGAATTGGCTAAAAAACCAAGCCGCAAGTAATGACTAATGTATTAGGGCGTGTTGAACATTCACAAATGAGCACTACTGATTGCTAAAACTGGGGCTTAAGACAGCTGTACCGATCATTGATAAAACTTATGACGATTTTTTAGCGTCTAGCCCTTATAGTTTAGAGATGAAGCAGCACGCTTGGGTAAAAAGCGTTAAAATGTCACCACAGAGGTATAGACAAGTCATGAGCGATGAGCGTCGGCAGTTGCTTGCTTTCATTACCACGCGCTTTGCTTAACCATAACAGCGCTTTTTGTCATCTACTGCTACAATAGGCAGATAACGCTTTATATTCCAAACCACACCTATCTATAAATAATAAAATATTGAGACTTACCTATGAGTTTACATACGATTCCTGAGATTATCGAAGACATTCGTGCTGGTAAAATGGTCATCTTGATGGATGATGAAGACCGCGAAAACGAAGGCGACATCATCATGGCAGCGACCCATGTGCGCCCAGACGACATCAACTTTATGATTACCCACGCGCGCGGCTTGGTCTGTTTGACCTTATCGCAAGCACGTTGCCAACAGTTGGCATTACCACTGATGTCTGATCGCAATGAAGCAAAATTTAGCACCAACTTTACGGTGTCCATTGAGGCGGCGGAAGGCGTCACGACTGGTATCTCTGCCGCCGATCGCGCGCGCACCATTCAAGCCGCGGTTTCTTCTTCAGCAAAACCTGAAGACATCGTACAGCCTGGGCATATCTTTCCCATCATGGCTCAAAATGGGGGCGTTCTTCATCGTGCCGGCCATACGGAAGCCGGTTGCGACTTGGCACGACTAGCAGGCCTTGAGCCCGCAGCGGTGATTGTAGAAATCATCAACGCTGATGGTACGATGGCACGCCGTGATGATCTTGAGGTATTTGCACAAGAGCATGGTATCAAAATGGGCACGATTGCTGACCTTATTAACTATCGTATTGCCAATGAGCAAACGGTAGAAGAAATTGAGACCCGTCCTTTTGAAACTGAGTATGGCATCTTTACCTTACATCGTTTCCGTGAGTTTGGCGCTGATGAGACGCATTTGGCCTTGGTCAAAGGTGATGTGAGCGAAGGTGTCAGTACTGTACGTGTACATGGCTTCCATCCGCTGCGCGATTTATTCGCTGCCAAAAACGATACGACAGGCCGTAGTGGCTGGAGTGTGCAATCCGCGTTAGAAGAGATTAGCGCGTCAGATTGCGGTGTCCTCGTATGGATTGGTAGTCATCAACCAGTGGATCTGGGCGATGCGCTAGATAAAGCCTCAGACAATCAATCCCTATCTACCATTACACAGCAGCCGTATCGTAGTATTGGTGTGGGCGCACAAATATTACGCCACCTTGGGGTACGTGATATGCGCTTACTGTCATCTCCGATGAAGTTTTATGCGTTATCAGGCTTTGATCTAAACGTGGTCGATTTTGTTCATGCGCCAAAGCAGGATTAATATTTAAACCGCTGGCTGATTCAGTACCAGCGTGAGTAGTATCACTGACATAAAAAAAGGCACGCTAGCATAAGGTTAGCGTGCCTTTACATTGTTAGGTGAATATTGTTAAGTGATAAATACTTCTTTTTAAACCTTAGGCGTGTGCTCGACTGTCGCCTCTAATGCGAGTAACCGTTCACGTTCATCCTCTGTCCACGGCAGCTTATTTTTTCCATCACTGTCTAACCGCACCACCACCGCTTCAGCCGTTGCGACGATGGCCTTTTGGGCGCTGCTATAATAGCCATACTCCATCACAATGCTAGTATTGCCTAAACGCTGACAACGCACCCCTAATAACAAAGTATCAGGATAAGTCACTGGGCGTAAATATTGGCAACTTGATTGCGCCAACACTGTGACCATACTGCCATCAAACATGCCAAGTGCCTGCAAATAGCTAATACGTGCTGATTCTGCATAACGATAATAGACCACGTTATTTAAATGATTAAAGGCATCCATCTCACCCCAATGAATGGGCTGGGGATGAATAATAGGAAAATGCGCCAATTCGTTGGGGCAATGACTGCTTGAGACATCAGTGGTTGCATTTTCTGACTGTTTAGGACTCTCCATAACTTAATCTCTCTTATTTTTTGGGTCAATAAATCTGGCAAGCAACGACCATCAACGTTGAGGCTTGTCTAAAATCTGGGTGGTTAACAGTGGTGTTGGTTTTGGTGCGTTAGCAATCAATCGATCTAACCAGTCTATGACTTCTGAGATGTCAGTGGGAGCAGTTTTGGTTGATAAACTAGTATCATGAGATTTGTTTGTTATGCCCGCCGACGTTGAACGAGACGTTTTTTCACTATTAGTCGTAGCGGTTTTTGACGCAGTTTCTGCTGACATTGATTCTTGGGTAACTAGGGTTTTCAGCTGTTTTCGCGCTTGTCTCAAATAACCAATTAACGGCTCTCGTTCGCGCATATTGCTGGCTTGACTGGCCAGATTCAATGTCATAATAACTTCATGAATCGTCAGTTGCCTGCGCGTTAGGCTCACATCACTGTCAGTGTTTTGAGGCTGTGTCGCAGCATGAGTAAAACGCTCGTGACTGTGCAAAAAATCTTGAATATTTTGTATGCCGAGGTTGTGTAATTGCCAAGGACTGGGCTGCGCGCTTTTTGCCTGCAAGCGTTCAATGTCTTTTGTTAGGCTTTGTTTAATCACGACGGTTAGCGCTGGGGCGATCTCATTACTGCTTTGTGACAGCTGCCAATGTAGTCCTCGCAACAAATCTATCGCTGCACTATGGTTATTATCGGCCAGTAATCTATCAGCGGCTTGTATTTGAATACGCAATAAATCCAACTGGTTTTGCGCTTGACTGCTGGCCGCCGCTCTAGGCTCTGGCAACGTCTGCTGACTCATGGCAAACAGTCGATCATCCATCTCATTGAGTCGGCTGACGACTTGTTCGTTACTTTGCAAACGCTCATTAACATGATGCTCAAAACGCTGTTGGCTGATGTATAGCCATAATATCGCGGCGATAAGCAAAAAAATAACCAACCACTGCAGCCGCAACAAAAACACCGTTGCTTGCCGGCGCTGCTGAACAGCAGACGGATCCTTAGATAACGATTCAGAATTTATTGGCATAAGACAGTACCGTTATGGATAGGTTTAAACATAGTGAAGTAAATCATAGGAAAATGTTAGTTTTTAGCCTTAATAGCAGCAAGAATGGTTTCTGGCGCCAAATCTTCTACCCGCCAGTGACTTAACTGCTGCTCTGCCACCATGTTGGCTAAGCGCTCCCCTAACACGACGTAGGCAAAATCTGACAACGTAAGTACCTTATGTGGTTCTACACTGCTCGCGGCCACACTATCTGACTGCGGTGTTAAAGGTGTTGCAGCTGCTGTAACAATCGTTGTCCAATGCTCAAAGGCCGTACCACTACTAATAACCACAATTGGCTTTGACTGTTTGGGTTGTTTTGAGGGAGCGACAACCTGCGTGGATCTGTGCGCCAAAAAGTCTTGTAGCCACTGCTGATACTGAGTCGCCGCCTCAGTAGGCATGGTGCGCTCATACCAAGCAATACTATCAATATGCACACCGCGTGCCTGTAATGTATCGACCAATAGTCGTCGTCCGCCAAGGCCACGCCAGATCAGTAGTTTATCACCTGCTTGCAGAGTTTTAATCTCAGGCATGGCTAGCATGCCTTCATTATTGGCAACGTCAGGCTGCCGTACTCTATAGCTTGTCGTATCTAACTTGGCACGACTCAGTACAGCCGCGGTTGCTGCCCCAACGGCAATGACAGGGCTGGGTGTCTTCAACGTCTCAAGTTCTGTCTCTGCTTCCTCAGCGGTACCGCCCTGCGATTTGAGTTCACGCACAAGCGATTGCCAAACCGCTAAACCGGCAGCCGCCGCGGTGGGACTCACGATAACGAGCGCCTTATAGTCACCCGTTAACCATTGACCCATCAAGGTTCTATCATTATCGGTTACTGGCCGCGATTGCAGCGACAACATCGGCATATCAACCACTGTCAGCCCTGCAGCTTGTAGATGATGCGTTAGTGGTGCTGCACGCTCTAGCGGGCGAGTGTTGATGACCACTTGCGGCAATGATAGTGATTGATCCATTGCTTGGCTTTTTTGCCTAGACTTGACGTAAGTTGACGACATAGATATACCATGAAAAACGCTGATAAAACCGACTTAACCACAGACCTGTAGAGGTAACGGCTGGCCTATGGTTGCTCAAATAGTTGCATCATTTATGCGTTATTCAGGATGATAGATCGCTGCTAAAATATCCCCAGCACCATCGGCAAGCAGCATGTCTGCAACATCAATACCAAGCTGGTTGGCCTGCGCTTCTTGCTCGTCTTGTGGGCCGATCAATGTGACCCGTTTTTCAGATTTTAACAACTTGCTGCCGTCGGCTTGCCCCACCCGACCTCGTAACCACAACACATTGCCGTTATCATTATTACCATTGTCACCGTTGTGATCATTATTGGCATCGGTTTCGTCAGCCATTTGCAAAACCGCATAAGCCGCGATCGGCACTTGACACCCACCCTCTAAGTGACGATTTAGCGCGCGCTCAGCGATGAGGCGAATACGAGCTTTGTCATCATTAAGCGGTGCAAGCAGTTTTAACACCTCGTCATCACCGTCACGGCATTCGATCGCCAAGGCGCCTTGACCAACCGCTGGCAGACAAGCATCAATATCAAGCTCTCCGCGTATTCGCTCGTCCAGCTCAATACGTTGCAGCCCGCTGGTTGCTAGGATAATAGCATCATACTCGCCAGCATCTAGCTTACCCAAACGGGTGCCAACATTGCCGCGCAAGGTCTTGATTTGTAAATCTGGACGATACGCTTTAATTTGACACTGGCGGCGCAAACTTGATGTCCCAACCACTGCCCCTTGTGGCAACGCATCGATACTATCGTAAGTATTGGAGACAAAGGCGTCTGTTGGTGAAGCACGCTTGCAGTAGACCCCAAGCGTCAAGCCTTCAGGGAGCTGCATGGGCACATCTTTTAACGAATGTACCGCAATGTCTGCTTGTTTGTCGTACAACGCTTGCTCAAGCTCTTTGACAAATAAACCTTTACCGCCGATTTTTGCCAAAGGTGTGTCCAAAATCTTGTCACCCTTAGTGACAATTTTTAGCAAGTTGATCGTCAGCTCAGGATAAAGTGCCAATAAACGATCACGAATGTGCTCAGCTTGCCATAATGCCAAAGGACTCTGGCGCGTGGCGATGTTTAAAGTGGTCAAAGCAGGTTGCTGCGGATTGCTCATAGAAAGCCTCAATAAGTTCGATACTGGAGCGTCAGTACTTAAATGTCAGTCATCAAAGACAGCGCAAATTTGCCACAAAAAATGGCGATAGGAAGCATTTATCGTAAATGCTGACGCAAAAAATACCCTTATTTAAGCATAAATAAGGGTTTGATGATATGGCGTGATTATTTCGCTATTAATACAGTCAGTTACATGCTTTGAATCTTATCGCGTAATGCTGGCAGGTGACGGCGGCTCACTGCTAACGCCTCGTTAATACCTTTAAAGCGTATCTGATACTGTCCCCCATCTAGTGTCTCTAAAAAATCTAAAAAACTGAGGTTGATAATGGCATTACGGTGCACACGAAAGAGGCGATCGCCGAACTCTTGCTCAAGCTCTTTTAGTGTCTCATCAATCAGTACCACACCATCTTTGTGGCGTACTTTGACATACTTTTGATCGGCGGTAAAATAATAGATGTCTTTTAGCTTAATCAGCTCAACACCGCGGTGAGTACGGGCAGCGATGTGTTCGCGTACTGGGCGTGCCGTTGGGTCTTCAAGTTTACGGATCTCATTTAACTGCGCGGCATTTAGGTTTTTTGCTTTATCCAGCGCCTCCAGTAACTCGTCTTTATTCGCAGGCTTTAATAAATAACCAATGGCGTTGGCCTTGAGCGCTGCGATCGCATAGTGATCATAAGCGGTGACGAATATAATCGCTGGTGGGTGCTCAAGCTTAGCAAGCTCTTGCGCACAGCGCACCCCATCCATCTCAGGCATGCGAATGTCTAATAAGATAATGTCTGGCTGCTGAATTTTTACAGCGACAATGGCTTCTGCCCCTGTTGTTGCTTGTGCCACTACTTGGTGACCTGATTCTTGTACAATCCTGACCAAACGCTCACGCGCGAGCGGTTCATCATCACAAACTACGATACGCATGCAAACTCCCACCTTAGGACAGACTTAATATGTTTTTAATAGTATGAACATTTATCATCCATCACTTAGCGTAAAAACATTTAACTATTTCAAAGGTAACCATCCCTCTATTAACCTCTATACATAGTTCTATGTGCTGACTACTGATGTATTGACTGTTATATTTAACACAGTGCAATAAGTATGCCATGCTTATTTATTCGAAGCAGAAAGGGGGGAAATGAGCGGTAGTAAACCGGTCGTCATAAACCGACGTCGTGAAGCGGGTAATTGATGATGGTGATGATTTGGGTGGTGGTGACCTTACTTTTGATATTAGCGTTTTGACCAAAATAGGCACGTAAACGCTCAGCTTGAATATAAAAATCCATGTGCTGGCGCAGCTCATGATTGATGATTAAAGTCTTTTTGGGTAGCTCGACAGCAATTTTAATGGCGACCTGATGTTGCTGCCACGTCACTTTAATACTGATATAAATCGTCTCTGTGGTCATCTCAACCACATTCAGCAGCATTTTTTCTAGTACGCTTTGTAGGGTTAAGGCCGTAATAACCATGTCATACATGGTATTTTCATCAGGCAGCTGCCAACTCACCTCAAGCTTGTCTGCCAAACGGCTAGACTCAATCGCCAAATAATGCTCACAAAGCGCAATTTCCTCTTCAAAGCTGATCTCACGCTCACCACTAAAACTGGCACGGAATAACGCGGAAACATGCTGCAATAAAGCGGCGGCTCTTGCTGGGTTGGACTCAATAAGTGACACAAGCGTGTTCAGCGTGTTAAAGAAAAAATGCGGTGCCATACGGGCTTTAATCACATCATTCTGCGCGCTTAAATTACGCTCAAATGACTGCTTTAGGGCGTTTAACTCACGATAGCGACGTAAGAAGTACAGTAAAAACACCAAGGTAAAACCACCGCTAAACATCGCATCAAATAAAATATTTACTATGAACGTTTGACGGTCGTACTCAAACCAGCCCACATTAATCATAATCAGCATGATCAGCGTCATTGAGATGACAGAGGTAATGATTAATAAGGCAAGGACATACATACTGACTCTGGGTATGCTCATCCTTTTAAAGATTGGACGCAGATAATCAATGAGATATAAAGAGGGCATAATGCTTAAGACATTTTGAAGAAACCTACTCAAAAGCTGAATCAAAAAATCTGACCAAGTCGCGATGTCATAGCGATTCGTCACCGTCACAAACAACGACCAAAAAAAGATGTATATCAACCACTGCCAAGGCTTCATGACCTCCATGAGCTTGGGAATAAAAAACTCTAAGCGCTCCGCTAGTAAGGCAACCTCATCCTTTGCTATACTTGAGCTCTTATTCTCTTGACTTGTCTTGTACCGATATGAATGCCAATTCTTCAAACCCTAGTAATCCCAAATCAAATGTAAACGCATCTGCCACTGATTCTAGCACAGATGCCTCTATAACAAATAACGCTGCACAAAACAGTCCTACAAGCAGTCAGGGCCAGCAGATGTGGGGCGGACGATTTAGTGAGGCGACTGACAGCTTTGTGGCAGCCTTTACCGCATCCGTTGGTTTTGACCAACGTTTTGCCCGTCATGATATTCAAGGCTCAATTGCTCATGCGACCATGCTCGAAAAGTGTGGCATTTTAACTGCTGACGAAGTGGCCACTATCGTAGATGGCCTACAGCAAGTGTTACGCGAAATCGAAGCGGGTAAGTTTAACTGGTCAATTGCCCTTGAAGACGTACACATGAATGTCGAATCACGTCTCACGGACATTATCGGCGCGGTTGGCAAAAAACTGCACACAGGGCGTAGCCGTAACGATCAAGTCGCTACCGACATTCGTCTCTGGTTACGAGAAGAAACGGACAATATTATCGCACTGTTAGTACGCCTGCAAAGCGGTTTGCTTGATTTGGCTGACAAGCACACCGATACCATTATGCCAGGCTTTACCCATCTACAAACCGCACAACCCGTGAGCTTTGGTCATCATGTCATGGCATGGTTTGAAATGCTGTATCGCGATACTGAACGTCTCGTCGATGCACGCCGCCGTATCAATCAGATGCCGCTTGGTAGTGCAGCCCTTGCAGGTACGACTTTTCCTATCGATCGTACGATTACCGCTGAGCTGCTAGGCTTTGAAGGCATTTGCCAAAACTCGCTTGATGCGGTCTCAGATCGTGACTTTGCGATTGAATTCACCTCAGCCGCTTCTATCCTCATGATGCATATGTCACGTATGAGCGAAGAGATTATTCTGTGGATGTCAGCGCAGTTTAATTTTGTACAAATACCAGATCGTTTCTGCACTGGCTCCTCTATCATGCCGCAAAAGAAAAACCCTGATGTGCCAGAGTTGGTACGCGGTAAAGCGGCCCGTGTCTTTGGTCAACTCATGACCCTGCTGAGTCTAATGAAAAGCCAGCCCCTTGCCTACAATAAAGACAACCAAGAAGACAAAGAGCCACTTTTTGATTGCGTGGATACCTTAACGGGTTCGCTATTGGCCTTTGCTGATATGCTGCCAAATATCACCCCAAACATCGATGCCATGCGTGACGCTACCATGAAAGGCTACGCAACCGCGACTGATTTGGCGGATTATCTGGTCCGTAATGGGGTGGCGTTCCGTGATGCGCACGAAGTGGTCGGCAATGCGGTCGCTTTAGGGATCGCCGAGGGCGTTGACTTAAGTGATTTGTCTTTGGCCCAGCTACAGCAGTTTAGCGAGGCGATCGGTGATGATGTCTTTGACTACCTCACATTAGAAGGCTCGTTGGCAGCGCGTGACCACTTAGGCGGCACAGCGCCCAACCAAGTCAAGCAGGCCGTGGTCAATGGTCGCGCGCGCTTAAAAGCGTTTGCCTGATATCTTGGTGAAGAAGTTTGCCTGATACTTTGATAAAAGCACCCGTCTAAATAGCGGGTGTTTTTTATTGGCAGTCACGCTATCACACGTTATACCAGATACTCTTTGCTAAATCTGCCAAGACCGTTATCATAGATGAATATGACCATTTAATTTGACACCTTAACACAACGAATAAGGACTGCTTTATGACTGAGACATTTAATCCGCAAGCCAACACGGTGTTTTGCCGTAAATATAAGCAAGAATTACCAAAGATGCCGCACCCACCTTTTCCTAACAAAAAAGGTCAAGAGCTACAAGAAACGGTATCGGACAAAGCCTGGAAAGAATGGCTCGAACATCAGACCATGCTGATTAATGAAAACCATTTGAGCATGATGGATCCTGAAGCCAAAAAATTCTTAACCGAACAACGCGATAAATTTTTGGACAACGAGGATTATGAGCGTGCCCAAGGCTGGACGCCAGAAAGCTAACCGTTGATTTTTGTTTTCTACTATAGTCAATCCCACTTAAAAGTTTTATAAACTAATTATCAAACCTAATTGTTATC
>NZ_DFBY01000022.1:0-262 GCF_002366815.1 Psychrobacter sp. UBA3068
AGGTCGTGGTACTGTTGTAACTGGCCGTGGAGAATCTGGTGTCGTAAAAGGTGGTGACTAAATCGAAATCTTCGGTATCCGTGACACTCAAAAAACCACCTGTACTGGTGTAGAGATGTTCCGTAAGCTTCTTGACGAAGGTCGTGCAGGCGAAAACTGTGGCGTACTACTACGTGGTACCAAGCGTGAAGACGTACAACGTGGCCAAGTACTAGCGAAGCCAGGTTCAATCACGCCACACACCAAGTTTGACGCAGAAGTA
>NZ_DFBY01000022.1:401-112379 GCF_002366815.1 Psychrobacter sp. UBA3068
TTTTGAGTTAGTCATAAAAAAGCCATTCTCTTAGAGGATGGCTTTTTTTGTGGGTGGGTGGAAGTGGTATTATTAATAATAAAGTGAAGTCTCAATAAGATTCTTTGGCAAAATTTGCCTGAGCTAAGAGCCATTAAGCGATAAATATAAGAGGAAGCGCCGTGTTTGCTATAGAAGATTTACCCATTAATGCAGCAGAGCGTCAGCACGTAATACAAGCGGTGGCGGATATTGAAGCTGTGGTACAGCCACAAGATGCGTGGTCTTATCAGACATTGCTCCAACTCCTTGAACAAGATAGTATCTACATACTAATTGTCTATGGGCAAGAGCAGCCTGCTTCTGCGAACGGAAATAAGGTGGTTGGCTACTGTTTATATCAAGTGGTTTTTGAGCAAGCAGAAATTCTACGTATTGGGACGCAGCCTGCTTATCAACGCCAAGGTATTGCCTCGCAACTTTTTGCTAAATTAAACACAGAGTTAAAGACCGGTCAGGTAGAGAGTCTGTTGTTAGAAGTGCGTGCAGATAATGCCCCTGCCATTGCTTTATATGAACAGCAGGGGTTTTTGGTGATTCATCAGCGTAAAGGCTATTATCAAGGGTTGGGCCAGCCTGCTGTTGACGCGTTGATTATGCAGCGTGTTTATCGTTAAGTGGTTCAAGACGCCTTTTGTCACTGTGAGGGTGCTTTCTTTTTGCATACTTCGATATCCAGCTGATAGTCACTGTCTGCTTTCATGCGCTCCAGCACCTCGATACGTTCGCTTAGCAACTCTACCATAATGTTGATATTGGCTTGTTGGTTTTGAACCTGTGCTAACTTTTGCTGAGTCAGTGTCAACTGCAAATCAATATCGAGTTGACCGTCGTAATAATCATTAAGATTTTCTCTGATTTCTATAAGCGTAAAGCCGATGGCTTGGGCGCTTTTGATCAGCTCGATACGTTCAATACACTGGGGGTGAAACTCCGTATATAGACGAGAACCTGCCTGCCGTTTACGGGACTTTAGCAAACCCAATTGGTCATAATGACGAACGGTATCTTTGGTTGTATTGGCTTTTTTTGCTAGGGCGCCAATTAATAAGAATGAGGTATCAGGTGCCATAATGATCTCGACCGTAGGTAAATATTTATAGAATATTATAAATAACAAAATGGAGTGTGATAGGTAGTAGCAGTCGCGCTTAACGTTGTTTGAGCTGCCAAGGCTCTACGGTATCAAGTAGCGACACTGCTAACGGTTTGTGAGAGTCGCTTTGCCATTTTACTGAGCGACCACTCAGTAGGGTACCCAGTTGATTGAGAAAATCCACTCGCGGTAAGGTGATGGCGCCTAAGCTCATAAGATGGTCATTTGGAAGCTGACAGTCAACGAGCCCTACATGGCTTTGTTCGCACAAACGCATCAATCCCCAAAACGCCAGTTTAGAGGCGTTAGAGGCGCGGTGAAACATGGATTCGCCAAAATACACGTTGCCTATTTTTAATCCATAAAGCCCGCCGATCAGCTGTCCTTTATCATCCCAAACCTCGATACTGTGGGCAAAGCCTTGAGAATGCAGCTCAGTGTACGCTGCAATCATCTCTTCATGAATCCATGTATGTTCGCCCTCAGGTAGTCCGTCGCTACGGGGTAAACTACAAGCATGGATCACCTCAGCAAAAGCGTGGTTTAGGGTCAGCTGCCACCGTGCGCGACTGGCTTGCTTACGCAGAGACTTACTCGGCTGATAGTCACTTGGCACCATCACACATCTTGGTTCAGGACACCACCAAGCGATAGGCTCATCTTCATTAAACCAAGGAAACAGCCCCTGCGCATAAGCAGAAATCAGGGTGTCGGGCGCTAAGTCCCCACCCATAGCGACGATACCAAGCCCCTCAGGATCGATAGACGTAGGATCAGGAAAGTCATAACGCCCAAGACTCTTTAGAGCCTCAGGTGTGATGGGATGATCATTATACTGTGATAAGTTAGCCATTTAGTCTTCTTGATCAGCAGTCAACGTTGACGCATACGTGTGATCAGACGCATTGGCTTCCCCAATGGCGTCCAAATATTTCTCTGCATCAAGCGCTGCCATACAGCCAGTACCAGCAGAAGTAATGGCCTGACGATACACATGATCTGCGACGTCACCGGCTGCAAATACCCCTGCCATACTGGTTTGGGTGGCATTACCATTTAAGCCGCTGTTGACGATAAGGTAGCCATCTTTCATATCGAGCTGATCTTTGAACAAATCAGTATTGGGCTTATGACCGATGGCAACAAACATGCCCATCGCTTCTAGTGTTTTGGTGCTACCATCTAGCGTAGACTCGATGACCACGCCATTAACGCCCATGTCATCGCCGACCACTTCTTTTACTTGATGGTTCCATTCGATTTTGACATTACCATTTTTGGCTTTTTCAAATAACTTGTCCTGTAGGATTTTTTCAGAACGCAAGCTGTCACGGCGATGGACTAGTGTGACCTCAGAAGCAATGTTAGAGAGGTACAACGCTTCTTCGACGGCGGTATTACCACCACCAATGACGGCCACTTTTTGGTCTTTATAAAAGAAACCATCACAAGTGGCACAAGCTGATACGCCCAAACCTTTAAATTTGGTTTCAGATTCTAGTCCCAAATATTGAGCAGATGCCCCTGTTGAGATAATCAAGGCATCACAAGTGTAGTCGCCATTGTTACCTGATAGCTGAAAAGGACGCTCATTCAAATTCACGTCATTGATATGATCATAGACCAATTCAGTACCGAAGCGTTCGGCGTGGGCTTTCATACGCTCCATTAAAGCAGGTCCCGTTAAATCATGAGCGTCGCCTGGCCAGTTATCGACTTCGGTGGTGGTCGTTAATTGTCCACCCACTTCCATACCTGTGATCATGACAGGCTTGAGATTGGCACGTGCCGCATAGACGGCAGCGGAGTAACCGGCTGGGCCTGATCCTAAAATAATAAGCTTTTCGTGACGTGGAGCTGTAGTGGCAGATACCATGAGTTGTTCCTTGCTAAAAATAAGAATGAAAAATGTGAGTTATTAGTAGAATAAAAAGATACTCTTCAAAAGTTGTGACGAATATGGTTTTTCTAATTGCTGTGTGATAATAACATAAGGGCATACGGCAAAAAGTGCAAGTTTGCTAAAACAAACACAGGTATCATTAGAATTAAAGCATGTGGGTCTTGAAAGAGGATTTTGAAACATGGCTAAAAAGATAGTGGGTATTTTATAGGGTTTACGAAATAGGGTTTACGAAAAATTGTTAGAAGTATCCTGTCAGCGGTTTTGACGAGTAGCTCGTGTTTTGTGTCTAAATCGTATATTGGCTTACTTTCTTGCATGCTTTCTTTAGAAGACTGTCGCCACTGTACCTATGTATTTGTTATTATAAGAAGTTATGCCAAGTGTGGTCGTACCTAAAAAATGACGGTTATCTATCGTTGTTAGGAGGGATAATGGCCTTTAAACACTTAGCCAGGTATATTTATGTCAGCACTTTATGTCAGCATGATTAGGCTTAGTCATGCATGGGCGACCATTTAGTATTAATAACAAGGCAGATCTTACGTGATATCAGCACCGCTTATTGAGTATTTAAAAAAGGGAATATTTACCCTCCTTGGGTTGATACTGGCCGTTTACCTGTTTGTCATTTTGATGACGTACACAGGCAATGATCCTAGCTGGTCGCACATCAGTAGTGATATGACGACGATTAATAATATGGGCGGTGAAACTGGGGCGTGGTTGTCTGATTTGCTCTATAGCTTCTTTGGTTTTGGCGCATGGTGGATTCTGGCGTTTGTGGTTTATGAGTCTATCCTTATTTGGTGGGACAATAAGCCAACGTTTTGGCTCATGCGCTTGGTTGCTTATGTGTTTTTATTATTAAGTGCCAGTGCTTTATTTGCTCAGTTTGTGTCTTTGATCCAGCAGATTACCAATCCCGCATCGACTGAGCTTGAAGGTGTGGCGGGTGGTATTATCGGCCTTGAATTACAAGTGCGTTTGGCGCAGCTGTTATCACAGTGGGGGAGTGCGCTTTTCTTGGCAGTATTTGTCATTATTACCGCCACCTTTGCCTTTAACATTCATTGGCTGACGATCTATCGCAAGGTTACGGCGCTATCATGGCTCGGTGCTGGTGTAAAAAATAAAGACAGGGACAATACCTTAGCCACGCCAGAAAATAACGCTTCCGAGAACGATGATGAAAGTACAGTAAAAGATCATACAAAAAAAGAGGCGTCAGAGTACGAACAATTACCACTTGAGCTACAGACAGTGGATCATGCTAAAACAGTAGATAACAGCGGTCGGTTCAGCAATGCGTTGTCAGATTTTTTAGTAAACTCTGGGCTTGCTGATAGTGTGAAGGCGTCCATGGCGACAGCAACACAAGCTACTACCTCTGATCAAACCGCTGTATCTAGTAATGGAAAAAGCGATTATTTAAACACAGTAGCCGTGACCCCTAGTGGCACTATGGCTCGTGATACGATGGCCAGCGGTACTACGGACAGTACTACCGCCCCCATGAATACCTCGACGTCATCGAGTCCTACTATGATGCCTGTGCGTAAAGTGGAACCAAGCTTTGCGTGGAATGATGCCAGTACCGTCGATGATTTGTTAGCAAGTGAGCAAACGAGTTATAGCGCTCATGGTGTGAATCGCGCCGATGCTGATACTTTAGTTTCTAATGATACCGACCTTGAATCACCAAATGAAGCTGCCCCAGTGTCCACACTCACCCCAGAGGCAGAGCTGGCATCGGCTCAATCAGCTGTGAATTCACAGACAAACACTATTCAGCCATCAGTTGATGACTCGTCATACAGTGACAGTCGTCGCCAAGTTACGACCGAGTCTAGCTCTGCTGAATTAGAGAGCACAACGGCAGCCGTTGATACGTTGGCAGAGGCTTGGTTAGCAGAGCATGCTGACGTCTTGGAACCTACGACTCCTGAGTCTCATGACCCCGTTCAGTCAGACAATATCGCTGAGCCGCTAGTATCAAAAAAAGTAACGTCTGCGCCAGATGTTACTCCTGATGACTCAAACACACCCTCGCAACAGAGGACTAACGAACCAGCTGAGCTGTCACATAATGTTGAAGAGCCGAGCGTGACTGAAAACCCAGCTGCTCTAGCATCGACAGAAGCTACTTCGCCCGCACCAGAGGATACTGCCTCGGTCTCAGAAGTGGCTGACATGACGCCAACCAACACGCCGCCTACCAATCCAAAAGCCGCCCCAACGGTAGAGGCAACGAGCACTAAGACAAGTACCCCATCGGCTAATGCGGTTAAACCTTTGATGAGCTTTGCCGTGCCAGAGGGTGATAGCAGCAACCGTATCACCGACATGATGCCAGATGATGACACGAGTACTGATGACGATGCCCCAGTCATGCCAGATATCAGTGATGATGCGGCCTTTAGTCAAAAATCACGCTCGATGCAAACGGCCGCCTATCGCAGCAGCTTAACCCCTATTCCAGAAGTGTCTATACTCGATAAGCCTGATCCTGACCGTAAGCCTAGCTACACCGTGGCTGAACTTGAGCAACTTTCTGAATTGTTAGAGATTAAACTGCAAGAGTTCAACGTCAAGGCAACCGTCGTTAATGCAATCCCAGGACCTGTGGTCACTCGCTTTGAAGTGGAGCTTGCCGCAGGGGTAAAAGCCAGTAAGGTCACAGGCATTTCACGCGATTTGGCGCGCTCATTATCGATGGCTTCTTTGCGGGTGGTCGAAGTCATCCCAGGCAAGCCTTACATCGGTATTGAAGTGCCCAATAAAAAACGCGAAATGGTACGCTTGATTGAGCTGCTCAGTACCGAAACCTTCAAAGACCCTAAAGCACAAATCAGCATGGCCATGGGTAAAGATATTGGTGGTAACCCAATCATCACGGATCTTGCCCGCGCGCCGCACATGTTGGTCGCTGGTACCACAGGCTCTGGTAAGTCTGTACTGGTCAACTCCATGTTGCTCTCGATGCTACTCAAATACACGCCAAATGAGCTGCGCCTTATTCTGATTGATCCAAAGCAGCTAGAGCTTGCCAACTACAATGACATTCCGCATCTGCTGACGCCAGTCGTCACGGATATGACCGAAGCTGCTAGTAGCTTGTCATGGTGTGTGGCAGAGATGGAACGCCGCTATCAGTTGATGAGCTTGCTTAAGGTTCGTAAGCTGAACGAGTTTAATAAAAAAGTCGTTGCGGCAGAAAAAGCAGGCAAGCCGATGCTGGATCCTTTGTGGCGACCGAACGACAGTGTCAGTATCAGTCAAGCGCCCAAGCTAAAAACCTTACCAATGATTGTTATTGTTGCAGATGAGTTTGCCGATATGATCATGCAGGTCGGTAAGCAAGCAGAAGAGCTGATCACACGCTTGGCACAGAAATCGCGCGCCGCTGGTATTCACTTGATGCTCGCCACCCAGCGCCCATCCGTAGATGTCATCACAGGTTTGATCAAAGCCAATATTCCAGTACGCGCGGCTTTGCGAGTCAACTCAAAGGTCGATTCACGGACGATCTTGGATAGTGGCGGGGCTGAAGACATGTTGGGTAATGGTGATATGCTGTTTTTGGGGCCGGGTCAAATCGAACCCGATCGGGTACATGGCGCATACGTCAGTGATGAAGAGGTCAACCGTGTCTGTGACGCTTGGCGTGAGCGCGGTGCACCTGACTATATCGATAATATGGCAGGTAACTTTGAGTTGTCTAGCCCGGGTGGGGGCGGTAGTACGGCTAACGCTTCTGGTGAAGACGACGACCTTTATAACGATGCGGTCGCCTTTATTATGGAAACCCGTAAAGTCTCTGCTTCTAGCATCCAGCGTAAATTCAGTATCGGCTACAACCGTGCGGCGCGCATTGTAGACTCTATGGAAGAGGCAGGATTGGTCAGCTCGATGGGCAAAAGTGGTAAGCGTGAGCTACTGATGTAAAGGTTGGTCAGTTGGACTAAATGATTCAAAAGCGAGCTGCACAAGTAGCTCGCTTTTTTAATGCCGTTTTTAAGGATTGTTAAACAAATATTGGTAGGAAGTCTGTCCGACTATGCGCTAACCCGATATACTAAGTAAAATCATTTACCATGGAAGGTTAATTATGTTTAAAGAATATACTCAGTATGATGCCATAGGGTTGGGCGCACTCGTCAACTCGGGTGAGGTGAGTGCGAAGGAGCTGCTGGACGCAGCTGTTTATCAAGCGAACAAGATGAACCCAAAGTTAAACGCCATTATTCACCGTTTTGATGAGCGCGCCTATCATACTGCGCGCGCAGGATTGCCGACAGGCGTTTTCAATGGCGTGCCTTATTTGCTAAAAGACTTGTCTTTTAGTTTCGCTGGTGAACCGATTACCATGGGCAGTCGTAGCGTCAATGTCATCTCAGAAAACGACAGCGAAATCGTTAAGCGTATGAAAGCTACCGGCGTGAATACCTTCGGTAAGACCAATACCCCTGAGTTTGGTTTGATTATCACCACTGAGCCAAAAGCCCACGGTGCCACTCATAATCCCTTTAAAAAAGGCTATAGCTCGGGCGGATCTTCAGGCGGTAGCGCGGCGGCAGTGGCTAGTGGTATGGTACCCATGGCAGGCGCGGGTGATGGTGGTGGATCGATACGTTTCCCTGCCGCTTGGTGCGGGGCATTTGGATTAAAGCCGAGCCGTGGCCGCAATCCAATGGGTCCTAGATTTGGTGAAGGCTGGGAAGGGGCAGTCGCTGATCATGTGATTACGCGCTCAGTACGTGATAGTGCTGCGATGCTCGATGCCACAAGCGGTGCAGAGGTTGGTGCGCCATTTGTGATTGGCGCACCTGACGGCACATTTTTGCAAGCTGCCATGCGTGCACCGCGGCAGTTGACCATCGCCTTACATCAGCAGCCATTGATCGCCAATACCACCGTAGATAAAGAAGTGCTTGCCGTCCTTGAGCAAACCGCAAAGCAATTAGAATCTATGGGTCACCGCGTAGTACCAGCTGAGCCGAATATCAATATCGAGCAGTTTTGGCACGACTTTATCGTCGTGGTTTGCGCACACACTGCCTTTACGATAGATAATATCGCGCGTGACTTTGGCGCTGCCCACATCAAAAATTTAGAACCGCAAACCTATAACATGGCGCTGCTAGGTCGCTCGCTATCAGCGGTTGATTTGGCGCACGCCAAACACGGTTGGCACAACAGTCAGTATCAAACGGGTTTATTACTCGAAACCTACGATATGATTTTGTGCCCGACTGTACCGACCACTGCTGTGAAGCACGGCGTGCTACCGCCAAGTCGTGTGGATGAGATGCTGATGCGTAGCGCTGAAGTGCTCAATAAAGGCATAGACATGGGTAAGTACGCCTTTAACTCAGGCATGATTGAAAAGCTGAGTCAGCCTGTGCTTGGTAAAATGGCCTTTACATTATTGGGTAATGTCACAGGATTGCCCGCGATGTCAGTACCGGTCGGCATGAGTAAAAAAGGCTTGCCCATCGGCATGCAGTTGATCGGGCGCATGAACGATGAGGCGACCTTGCTTAGTGTGGCAGGCGAGATGGATCGGGCGGGGTTATTTACCAAACCTGCTTTTGAAAAGTAGTTTTATGTTCTATGCCTTCTAATCAAAGCGATAGATATCCATACCCAAACTATGATGCGCCATGCTTTGATGAACGACAGAGACGCGCTGACCTGCCCCTAAGGCAAAAAATAGTGGGAGCAGATGCTCGTCACTTGGATGAATATCTTGATAATTAGGATATTGCTGCCAGTCGAGAGCGCTGGGTATGTCTATTTTAAGCTGCTGTAGCAACCATAACTTAAACGCTTTTGCTGTCTGATCGATGCTGTCCGCTTGCCAGCGCAGTGCTTGTAAATTGTGCGTGATGTTACCTGAGCCAATAAGCAAGATCTGCTCATCACGCAGGCGAGCAAGCTGTGCGCCCAACTGATAGCAAGCGACACTGTCATAGTGCTGCGGTAACGATACCTGCACGATAGGCACATCTGCCTGTGGGTATAGGTGTTTGAGCGGCGCCCAAACCCCATGGTCACACGCTCGCACCGGATTGACGCTACAAGTAATACCGCGTGCGGTGAGTTGATGCGCGAGGGATTCAGCAAGGGCTGGCTGACCTGCCGCAGGATACTGGATTTCGTACAACTCAGGAGCAAACCCGGAAAAGTCATGCCACGTTTTTGGCTGTGGATTACTGCTGATTTCAAGCTTTGCCGACTGCCAATGGGCTGACATAATAACGATGGCACGGGGCTTGGGTAAGTTTTGCCCAATACGTGCCAGCGCGCTGGTGGTGGCAGACTGCTCAAGCGCCAACGTGGGTGCGCCATGTGAGATAAATAAGGCTGGTAGCTTTGCCATGTTACCAGTACTGGTTATGACAGCAGATGTGTCCGCCCAAGCTGTTGCTGCCGTGATGGGCGGCAGCGTACTATCGTGATGATCGTCACATGGAGGGAGAGTCTGAGAGGTGTTAGGTGTCGCGCGTTTTGGATATTTCATGGTCTCTGTATTAGGGCGCGCGCCCTTTTTTCAATCTGTTTTGCCGGTGATATTTTTAGATTAAAAAACAGTGGGTATGTATTTTATTCAATTACCACGATGATAAGGGTGGTTGTTATTGATACTCATCGCTCGATATAACTGCTCCATTAACACCACACGAACTAACGGGTGCGGCAGTGTCAGCGCTGACAATGACCACTTTACATCGGCTTTTGCTAACACTTCTGGCGACACCCCATCTGCACCGCCAATGACTAAGGCAATGTCATCGCCTTGCTGCATGCTGTCTGCCAGTTTGCCCGCCAGCCCTTCTGTTGAAATCATCTTACCTTTGACGTCCAGTACCCATAGCTGTTCGCGCCCTGTTGCGTTATGAGCGGCCAAAATTGCTTGACCTTCTTGCTCACGGTACTGTGCTAAATTGGCATCTGAAGGGTTTTTTGCCCGTTTTGCGGCGGCAATTTCAACGATCTCTGTGCTCAGCATGGGTTGGATACGCTTAAAATACTCATCAAAACCCGTCTGTACCCAGTTTGGCATTTTATTGCCCACACTCAAAATTCTTACTTTCATAGGAAATACCATTTTAATAGTTGAAAAAAACGTAATAGCAAAACGCTACGCTTAAATTACTGTAACAAACCTGACTTTTACAACGCTTTTTTTTATGCTTTACTAATATTTGATAAACACTTGTTCTTTATATAGTCGTCTCTTAGCGCTGTTTGGTAGAGGGACGAGCAAGTACCCCATGTTGTTGTCGTGCTCCTAGCCAGCATTTTGGTCTTAGGAGTAAAAGGGATATTAACGTTTTTAAACGAAAGGAGTCGTTCATGAACCGTAGTATATCAAGTTTTCTCACGCTTACCGCAGGTGCCCTGCTATCTACCTCTGTTTTTGCCGCCTCTTTGGACGGCACGCAATGGCAAACCATTGATGATAAAACAGGAGAAAAAAAGGCCATCATTCAGTTGTACGAAAACAATGGTAGAGTGTCCGGAAAAATCATTAAGGTGCTTGACAGAGAAAAGGCCAAAGCAGTCTGTACTAAGTGTCCGGGTAGCCTAAAGAACCAACCTATCGAAGGCTTGCGAATTTTAACAGGTCTAAAGGCCGATGGTAATAACAGATGGCGTGATGGTAAGTTGGTCGATCCTGAATCAGGTAAAGTCTATTCGGGTAAGTTGACGTTAAGTGATAATGGTCAAAGTCTCGACTTACGTGGCTATGTCGGCACACCACTATTTGGTCGCTCACAAACTTGGCAACGCATCAAATAACCGTTTGACGCTAGGTAGACTGTTTATTAACAGTCACTGTTATTTGAAACCAACCATTTGAAACCAGCCATTTAAAATAAACCATTTAAAGCAAAAGGGTAGCCCATAACCATGAGCTACCCTTTTTGATTGGCCAAATATGATCGAGCCAAATCGATACTGCGTAGTTATTGAGCGTGACTTGCAGCCTACATTAAAGGCGCAATGGTTTGTGAGACGGTGCTTTCTGTCTCTTGGCTGTTGGCGCTAGCCTCAGTCGGGGTTGGCTTTGGAATAACGGTGAGCTTTGCGTCAGACTCAAAGACAATGGCTTCAACATCATCGAAGTTGTTTATCCCTTCAGAACGCATCGCACATTCGATCTCTTGCCCAGTCAACCGTTCAGCGCGCATCGCGTCGGGCAAAAACTGCCCTTGATAAAAGACAATACGTGGCTCAGATAAAATAAAACTGCTAAATTGCGGTGAGATAGAGGCGTATTTGGTGACCAAGAACTGCAATAGGTACAGCACCAAGATAGAAGCCACTCCTTCGATAAAAGGCACTTCTTTAAGAAGAATGGTACTGGCACCCAAGGAGCCAATCATCACCGTGACAACCCAATCAAAGTTGTTGAGCTGTGAAGTGGAGCGCTTTCCTGAGGCTTTAGTGACCAGCACGATCAACACATAAACCATGGTTGCCGTCAGCACAATACGCCCAAGTTTGTCTACACTGTCAAAAAAAAGCATATCCATGAAGATCACTCCTGTTATCAAAGTAAAACTGCTTTTTATTAGTAAGGTATCTACTAAACTTAGCCTAACGGATTTTGCGCGTCTATAGGAAGAAATTTGTAGTCACTTGTAGAGGCCTTAGATATCTTGTTAGTCTCAAATCATCTTGCGTTTGGGATCAAGCAAGCGATTGAACGCCCAAATACTGATTCGAGCGCTGACTAAGGTCAGTACCAGTATCATGATCAACGATGAGAGCAGGGGTAACGGGCGTTGTTTGGCCATCTCAAACAACACTTCGCGATTTACCGCATCAAATAACCAAAACCATATGCCTAAGAAATAAACGACCGTGAGTAACCACACGGCTGCGACTCCGCCAAACATCAAACGATTGATCTCTTCACTATCTAGTGCGCGCTGCTGATGTTTGACAAATTTGTGTACCGCGATGTAGGCGCCGACAATGACGGAGAGTACGGTGATGAGCTGGGAGTTTAGGGCGATTTGGGTTTGGATCATCATGAATATCACACTGGCAAGCGTATAACCAATCGCGAAAAACCCAACATATTGGGCCAGTTTAGGCTGAGCAAGTTCATGGTGTTGTGCTGCCCTGTTATGGCCTAAGTGTGGGTTGGATTTATTGAGTTTAGTTGTCTTACGTGACATAAGCTGACCTTTATAAAGGGGAAAAACAGAAGGTTCAAATTAACATTATGGTGCGATAAAAGTAAGATAAAAGGGGCTTAGTGCTGCGCTGTCCAGTCTAGCATGGCATCTAACACGGGTCTCGCGGTATAAGTGTTTAACGCCTGCTCACTATTGATGAGCCCAACCACGACATAGTCCTGTTCTGATACTCCTTTGACATACCCTGCCATCGAAGTGACGTTGTTTAAGGTGCCCGTTTTTATCCACGCGCGGCCAATGGCGGCTGACTCAGGTAAACGGTCACTATGCGCCGTAATGGTGCCGCTGACACCAGCCACGCCCAAGGAGTTGACGTAAGCGTCGAAGCTTGGACGGTTATAAGCGTACGTTAATAACTCGCTTAAGTTAGCGGCAGTGATCGTACAGTCGCGGCACAGTCCTGAGCCATTGGTCAGATGCGGTGGCGGCGTGTCTAAATGGTGCTGCCACCACTGATTGATGGTCTGTAGTGTCTGCGGATAGTCCGTCGCAGCCGCGTTGCTAACCTGATACAAGCTGCTGGTTTTCTGGAGACTATTTTGATTACCAACTATTTGCTCACGAGCCTTTTCACTGGATATACTTTTATCGGTATTGGTTTTAAGTAAAGTCTCGTGATGATAAGCGCCTATCGATAGCGCCACTTGCTCGGCCATGACATTGTTTGAGAAGTGATTGATGTCATGGACCTGCTGCCTTAAATTTAGTGAGGGGTAGCTGACAATGGGTAGTGGTGACATAGGCAGGGCGGCCAGACCTTGTGCTGGCTTAACCCTTTTGGCCGCATCGTATGGGGTTTCTTGGGTAATGACGGTGCCACTTAAGGTATTGCCCAACTCTTGCCACTTAGCGGCGATGACCCGTGCCGCAAACGCTTTGGCATCAGGGTAGGCGACATAAAAAACATGCTCTTGGCAGCGGTTTGGCAGATCGGTATTTAGTACTAACTGTTTGGCTTGCCACTTTGGGGCGAGACTATAGCGTGCTTGACCGCAGGCCGCTGCACGCACATTTATCACGCTTGGCATGTGATAATTCGCTAATTGCGGCGTGTACGTGAGGCGAGCTTGACCGTTGTCCATCGGATAGCTTTTGATACCAACGGTGCTAAAATTGACCAAAAATCCATCAGGACTGGCGTTATAAGGACGTAGTGGCGCATTATCAAAGGCGGCAGGGTCTTTAGTAACGTTGTGAAAAATAGAACTATCGACAATCATGTCCCCATTGATATGACGAATCCCTGAGGTTTGTACTTGATACAGCAGTTGTTTTAAACGCTCATGGGTCATTTTTGGATCGCCGCTTCCTTGGATAATCAAGTCGCCATACAGCCGATCTCCTATCACTAAGCCTGTGTGATAAACACGCGTATGCCAGACAAAGTCGGCACCTAGTGTGTCTAAAGCGATAAAACTGGGCACCAGTTTCATGGTGCTGGCGGGGGTGCGCGGAGTATCAGGCTGGTGACTCAGTAATGGGGAAAATGAGATTTTGATAGCAGATGCCGCTGTGTTGGTATGATTGTCTGCTGCGCCCATGCTGCCATTATCAAGGACTGCTTGGTTACCAACTGACTGAGAAGCGGAATGATGACTATCGGGGATCAGCGTTGGAATACTCTCCAAGCTTTGATAGGTATAAGGGTCGTCAGTATAAGCGTGTATTTTTTGCTCGTGTTTTTTAATCGTTCGCTTCTCGATAGTGGTTAGGGTAACCTGCGGACTTGAGTTGTTTTTACCATCGTGCTTAGCATTTTGAGTACTGTTTTGTTTGACGCTTTTAGAGTCAAAAGCTGCCTCAGTCTCTGCCGAGTCACTGCTATCGATAACTTGAATGGGAGAAGGCAGGTGGCTGGCGTTTTTATCACCGACTGGCGTGATGACCATACTAATATCAGAAGCTGATAACTCTGCACGTGATAAAGCGGCTTGTATGGCCGCTGGCAATGCTGCTTGTGCATAGAGTGGGGTTGCTAAAACTGTCACTGCAATGAATATGCTAAGTAACGATAAGCGTTTACTGGCTTGAGATGTCACACGAAAATAGCCAACAGAAGGTTTTGCTTTGGCGTCATTTTTGGTGTCAATAAGAGCGTTATTATTGAGGGTGTGGCAGCGTTTAGAGGTGGGTTGCATAAGCATCTATCGTCAGCTAAAAAAACAGCCTATGGTAACATGAGTTGCTGTTTTCGCGTAGATGCCAGGCGTTGTTTGATAGTCGCCGAAGCTTCTTATCACGAGCGCGCACGGAGATGCAAAAACGCCATTGCGGTCATAATCGCGTCATTATAAGCATCATGAGCACCCAGCTCAGGAATGTCGTAGTGCGCTAAAATGTTGCTCAAATGCTGCGATTGATTGGGAATACCTTGAGTACGATCACCCATACGCTGACTGTATAACTGACGGACATCAATGATCTTATTTGGTAGGGCCGTGCCCATGTAACGTTTGACCAAGGGGTTTAAAAACCCAGTGTCTAGCTGTGTACAAAAGCCAACGATCGGTCGATTGCCTATAAATGGCAGCAAGTACGCCAGCATCTCCTCATAGCTCATGCCATGCTCAACATCAGCGGTACGCAAACCATGAATAACAATGGTATCGCGGTCTGGCATCACAGGTGGTTTGCATATCAGATGCATACCGTTGCCTGTGTCGATCGTATTGTCATTGATATGAATCGCTGCGATAGACAACAAATGGTGTTTTCTTGGGTTCAGCCCCGTCATTTCACAATCAATCGCCACCCACTGCTTGGCTAAGGGTTTGCTAAACATAAACGCCAGCTCTGGGCGCTGTAGTTGCGTCTTTTGCCAAGCGTAAGACAACTGTTTTAGCCAACTCATATTCGTTACCCATCCATCTACGTTAGTGTTAGCCTTATGATATTTCTAATTGATAGTGCTGACGGAGCTGTGTCTTAAAGCTTTTGACCACTGCCAAGCACTCTTTTAACAAGTCACGCTCAAGCGCAGTTAAGGTCATGGGGTCGACTTGCCGTGCGTGTTTGTCATCGGTCGAGAGTGCCACTGATAAACGCTGCGCCATAAAAAATTCCAACGCTTCCAATAAGGTGTCGGCGCGCTCTTGGTTGATGACATGAGCTTGCACCAACGCCTTGAGACGGTCTTTTGTGCTCGGCACGGCTAAGATGTCATATTCTAATGCCAAGGTGCGAATTCCATGTACCAGAGGGAAGATACCGGCTTTTTTTAGGTCAATGTCTTGTGAGCTGGACTTGCCACCGAGCAAGGGCATGAACTTTTGCCACCACTGATTGACATCACCAAACTGTAGTGCTGCGCGGGCGAATTGACGAACGAACATTGGATCTGATTGCCGATGGGCGACCTTGAGGTGTTGACGTACTTGGGTCAGGAGCGACTCATCACCGCAGACGTATTCACCATCGAGTATGGCGGACAAATAAATACCATGCATCGGATCGGTGTTTTTAAACCATACGCCAATCTGGGCGTTAAACTGTTTTAGCGGCTGCCGCCACATGGGATTGGTCATCATGATATTGCCGTCACATAGGGGGTAGCCTAGGTCTGCTAAATGGTGATTAAAAGTGTCAGCAAACTGGGCCAAATCAGGATGCGTGTAGCCATCGCGTATGATGAGCGCGTTATCTTGGTCAGTACGCATGATTTGTTCGCCGCGACCTTCAGAGCCCATCACGATGAGGCAAGTGTTCTTCATGACGGCCTCAGGCACGATCAGCTGCCACAGCTTGGTAAATACCTGTGCGTTTAGTGTCTGTACCATGCGGCTAACGTTGCCGATTTTTACGCCATTTTGATGCTGAGCACGAATATAGCGACCGATAAGCTCGACTGCGGTATCTAGGCTCATTAAGTCTTTTGCTTGTTCGATTTGCATACTAATAAGCTGTGAATGGTGACTAATGTGAGCGAGCAGGTCGCTTTGTCCCAGCACGCCTGCCACGTTACCGTCACGGTTAATGACTGGCAATCGATGGATGCGATAGCGGGTCATGGTCAGTAGGGCATCACCAATCTCATCATTCGCTCTGATCGTCCGTAAATTAAAGTTGGCGTAACGCTGACAAGGTGTCGTGGCGGGGTCTTGCTGGTCACTCACAGCGCGGCAAATGTCCGTGTCGGTTAATATGCCTAATAGATGGCCGGTTCGCTGGGGCAACGCGACATCATTTTCTACAGAATGGGGCTGTATCAGTACGTGTTTTAGTCCGGCCTTTGTCATGATACCAGCGGCTTCATAGAGACTAGCGTTGGCATCGACAATATGTACTGGCAATAACTTAACCTCAATCACGGGTTGCAGCATGATTTGCTGTACTTCTTGTTGGTTATTATAATGAGAGGGGTCGATGACTTTGCCACTGCGCCGTTGTCGTAAGGCTTTTAAGCGTTCCGGCAGCTTGTCTGATAACAGCTGGCGCACCAGATGATTCTGAGCGCTGATTTTATCGACTGTGCTGCCAGCTACTTGCAGCAGCAAGGTGTCTTCAGTCGCTCGAAACTGATAGGTCTGTATAGCTTTAGGGTTGGTGCTATTTTCATCCCCTTGTTGTAAGCTGTTTTTGGGTGATGCTTCAGGCAGGCGTCGACTATCGAACCAGTCGTTGTTATTGAGATCGTCAGAGTGGTTGCTACCCAAATAAGACGCGACAAAGTCACCATCGAGTGACTGTTCAATCTGTCCTTTGATGACCACATAAAGGTACTGTAACTCTGCCACAGGTAGGCTTTCATCTTTGGCAAGGAAGCGGATTTGGGTGTTTTTTCTGATGCTTTGACGCTCAGCCAAGCTTAATACATCAAAGGGGGGCTGGGTAAAATCAAGATGGGGCATGGCATCGTCCTTGATGGCACATTTAAAAAAGACTCTTTACTATAGCACTATTAAGGCAAAAAACCTTTAATAACCACAGTTATATTGTGGCTATTAAAGGCTGAGGTCTTGCTGACCGCTTAATCTTTAGGCAGCTACCGTTTATGTGCCCAGCAGTTGACGAATGCGACTGATCGCTTCACGGCTTTCCTCGACGCTAGCGACAAGAGCAATACGCACATAACCTTGCCCAGGATTGTGACCATTTACCTCACGGGACAAATAGCGCCCTGCTAGCGCGTGAATATTGGCCTGCTCATAGAGTGCTTTGACAAATACCTCGTCATCACCGTCGAACTGATCAGGGACCTTTATCCAAAAGTAAAACCCAGCGTCAGGCATACGTAATTCTAGTAACTCGCCAAGCTCTGACATCCAGAGTGCAAACTTTTCTTGATAAAGCTGACGATTGTGTGCCACGTGTTTTTCATCTTGCCAAGCTGCAATAGAAGCAAGCTGATGCGGTATCGGCATCGCACAGCCTTGATAGGTGCGATACTGCAGGTAAGCCTGCAAAATCTTGGCATCTCCTGCCACAAACCCTGAGCGTAAACCGGGTAAGTTTGAGCGCTTGGACAACGAGTGAAAGACCAGGCAGTTGTGAAAATCGTTCCGGCCCAGAGCGGCGCAGGCTTGTAATAGACCGATTGGCGCTTTATCAAAATACAGCTCGCTATAACACTCGTCGCTTGCGATGATAAAACCGTATTGATCTGACAGACGAATGAGGTGCTCCCAGTCATCCATCGTCATGACCGAGCCTGTTGGATTATTTGGGCTACAAACAAACAACAGCTGCGTGCGCATCCAAACGTCCTTTGGCACGGCGCGATAGTTACCTTTAAAGTCATCATCGGATGTACAGGGCACAAAGTAGGGTGCGGCTTGGGCGAGTAGTGCCGCGCCCTCGTATATTTGATAAAACGGATTGGGCATGACAACCGTCGGCGGTTGATCAGACCCAGACAGCGAATGGCTCTCTATATCGATTTTTTTATGATTAATGACCGCTTGTACCACGCTAAAAATGGCTTCGCGTGTCCCCATGGCCGGCAATACCTGCGTATTGGCATCGACATGATGCAAAAAAAACCGCTTCTCTAGCCAGTGCGCGATGGTTTGCCGCAGCTCAAACAAGCCATTGGTGGTGGGATAATGGCTTATTTTGTCCAAATTTTCGTGTAGGACGTCCAGAACAAATGCGGGCGGCTCATGTTTTGGTTCGCCAATACCCAGCTTGATTTCACTGTAGCTATGGGCTGGCGTGCTATTGGCAAGCAAGGTTACCATCTTGGCAAAGGGGTAAGGGTGTAGGTGGGTCAAGTTGTGATTCATAAGTAGGGTAACTATAATGGACAATTAATAATAAAGTTATAAAGAAAAGTTACATTTAAGCAGTGTAGCATTTCTTTTGTTTTTTTTCCTTGGCTTCTTATATTAATACTCTGTGTCTTGTAAAAGACAAATAACTGTAATAAATTGAGAAGGCAGGGTTTAAAGAGGCTAAATAGCGTTAAGTAAAGCTTATCAGCTGATAACTTATAACAACGAAAAAAACCGCTATCAGACCTAACGATAGACTATTGTGAGGATAGTTTGATATGCCTAGTGCTTCGAATATTGAAGATATCAATACTAAAGAGAGCAGTGCTGAAGAGAGTATTGCCCAAGATATCAGTAATGAAAACGATGAGAGTAGCCAACAACGCACTAAATTGTATGAGCTATTAAAACAGCGGGAACAGTGCTGGTGGCAAGCGCGTCAGCAACTGATTAATCGTAAAGAACGAAAAGTGGTTTGGTACGGCGAAAACAGCTTAATGATGTGGTTGCTGTGGCAGCTGGTCAGTTATGTGGTCGTGGCGATGGTGCTGATGTTTCTCAGCAGCTTGTTGAATATACTGCTAACTTTATGGCAGTACGTTGCCTTATTTATCTTACAAACCGTGGTTTTTATCGCTATGCTGGCAGCCAAAGGGCGTACAGCAAAAACCCTGCAACGCAAAATTGATAAAGATGAGATAGTACGCGAAGAGGCGTTTAATGAGATGATTATTTTGGCAGAGGACAGTCTGTATCCAGACGTACACGCCAAATCGCCTATCTCTTTGAGGCAGTTGTATGAGTGCTTTGATGGAAGTTTCCATCTGGCAACCTTACATGGTCTACTACAAAAAGAAGTCGACGCTGGACGCCTTATATTAGGGCAACAGCAGATGGATGCCAAAATTTTACCGCCAGATCTTGCCGACGATGAGCTTGATGAGCATGCCAGCGAGATGGTGTATAAAAGCACGTTATAAGCACTGACTGACGCTAAATGCTAGAAGGATGCCTATGACTACGTACTAAATGATCACTAAGGGTAGCCATTTTCTCGCGAGCGGTCATACCTTTACAGTGCTTGAACATGTTTCTCAGCCTCCCAGTCCCACACGCCACCAGTAGTAAATAGCTTCTTTACGCTGTATCAACAGTACGATGTTTAATGACGTTTTTATTCAGTGTACTCTCTGCTAATCAACAAAATGATTAGCAGAGAGTACATTGCCATCTTAAATCACTTGGGTGTCTTTTTGGACGCTCAGACTCAGGATTAGTGCTGATTTTAAGGCCTCTAATCGATCAGCTGACAATGGCTCATCATTTTGATCACTGATATAAAACATATCCTCTGCACGCTCACCTAACGTGGTAATACGAGCAGCGTGTACCTCAATTCTCTCTTGCAAAAAGACTTGTCCCACTCGTGCCAATAACCCCGGCTGATCAAGTGTCTCCAAGCTCATGATATGTTGATCTGATGCTTCATTAAACTCAAAGTTAATAACCGTCGTTACTTCAAAATGCCTAAGTTGGCGCGGGATACGTTTATTCGTCAGCTTTAGCACGGTTGGGTCTTTAAAAGCGTTGATTAACCGCTGCTTAAGCTCTTGCTGGCTGTCTTCATCGACCAAGAGTGTCCCACTAGGATCGAGCAATACATAAGAATCCAACGCAAAATCGCGGGTGGCAGTAATGATGCGGGCGTCTAAAACGTCTAGATTCATCTGATCAAACACCGCCATGGTAACCGCAAAAAGATTTGTCTGATCTTGGGTATAAACAAAAACCTGTACCGCATCAAGAGCCAGCTCACGATGCTCTCGCAACACGATCAATGGTGGACTGTCCGCATTGGAGGCAAGACCAATCGGGGGGTGGTTCAAGATAGCTTCGGTATGCCATAAGATGTCTTCAGCAATCTCTCGCAGAAAGTACTCATCACCCAAATCATCCCATAGCCGCAAGACTTCATCGCGATTCATGTGCTGATTATTAACATTGTCTAGCATCGTGAGCGCTTGCCTACGTGTGGCACTGATCATGTCTTGGCGGTTGGTGGGCGCATCAATGTCAGCGCGCAAAATGCGCCGCGTTTGCGAGTATAACTGCTTCATCAAGGTGGCTCGCCAACTGTTCCACAACTGTGGGTTAGTGGCATTCATGTCTGCGACGGTGAGCACATAGAGATGATTGAGGTGGGTCACATTACCCACTAGGTTGGCAAAAACGGTGACGACTTCTGGATCTGAGATGTCTTTTTTCTGGGCGGTCATTGACATCAATAAATGATAGCGGGTCAGCCAGCCGACTAGATTTGCATCCGCTAAACTCATGCCATGAGCCAAGCAAAAATCAATCGATTCTGTTTGCCCAAGCTCACTATGATTGCCACCGCGGCCTTTAGCAATATCATGAAACATGGCTGCGAGCACTAAGATCTCTTTGCGCTCGATACGTTGAAAAATAGAGCTGACCAATGGAAAGTCTTCATAAAAACGTGGATCAGTGAAACGGTGCAAAATCCGAATCAAAAACAACGTATGAGCATCCACCGTGTAACGATGAAACAAGTCATACTGCATCAGACCAGTGACTTGCGCAAAAGCGGGAATATAGCTGCCCAAAACGCCACAGCGATTCATGGTACGGAGGCGATGAAAAAGATAGTTTTGTTCTTTTAAGTTGGCTAAAAAAAGCGCTTGGTGAGTGGGGTTGTCGCGATAAACCTGATCGATACCGCGTGCTGCGATTTTTAATGCCCGCAGGGTATGCGTACGGACGTTTTTGATACCGTATTGACCCATCAATAAAAACATCTCTAAAATGGCGTCAGGATGCTGGGCAAATACTCGATGATGCGCCATGGCGATTTGTTCACCCACTTGATTAAAGTGTGCGTTGATTGGCTGCTTTTTTGGGCGCTCATCATCTGGCAGTTGCGGCTCTATGATCGTCTCGTAGTAATGATTGGTCAACATCTCAGACAGCGTCGATATCTGCATAGCACAGCGATAGTAATCCCGCATAAAGCGTTCCACCGCCGCATTAGGCTGATCGTCCGGCTGCGTCTCATAGCCCATAAGCTGGGCAATCTCACGCTGATAGTCAAACAGTAGCTTGTTTTCATTACGGCCAGTCAGCACATGCAAATAATGACGTATTTGCCATAAGTAGCCTTCTGCAAAGCTGAGCTCATCAAATTCCTTTTCGGTCAAAAAGTTTTGCTGGACTAAGTCATACAGCTTGCCGACTCGAAAATAACGTTTGGTCACCCAGCCGATGATGTGAATATCGCGTAAGCCTCCAGGGGCCGTTTTGATATTTGGCTCAAGATTGTACTCTGTGGCGTTGTGCTGTAGATAGCGCGCTTTGGCTTCTGCAATTTTTGCGTCAAAAAAGGCACGGGGCGTCCACTGCTTATTGACAATCTGAATAGGCACATCTTGCAGAGCCTCATTACCAATCAGCAGCCGAGCTTCGAGCTGTGCACTAGCAATGGTATGATCAAGCGCCGCTTCTAGAGCGTCACTAACGCTACGCACAGAAAGGGCAGGCTCTAGGCCTATGTCCCAGAGTAGCGCGACCAAGCGGTCAATTTTTCCACTCGTATTTGTGTCAACTTCTTCAGGGGAGAGCAGTAAAATATCGACATCTGAATAAAGCGACAGCTCACCGCGACCATACCCACCAGTTGCAAACAATGCCAAATCGGTCTGATCCAATTCAAACCACTTGAACAACGCTATCAGTAGGCTGTCAATCGCACAGGCCCGCGCTGCCACTAATTGACGAATATTGACGCCGCGTTCTAAAGAGCGGCTAATATCCTCATTGATTTGAGCCAACCAATCAGGAATGCCAAGCAACGATTTTTCTGTTGCAGCGTTGTCTGGCAGCAGTGAGGCATTTGTCGCTATATCACTTGATAGTAAAGGCAGAGGCGTGAGATCAAGAGTCGCGACATCGCAATTAAACATGAGTGTTATCCAATTAAGAATTTAAAAATCAATCGTTAGAGCTAACAGTGGACTAAAAAAAGGCTGTAAAAATTAAGATATCGCTACGTGAAGGTACTGCTATATGGTCATTAGAATGTAACTGTATTTAATGAGCAGTATTTGATGAGCAGTATAAAGGGACATCATCGCTAAACAGTCACTAGACAATCACCACGCATAGTACGCAATATGCCTGAATTTTAGTCCAAAAAAAAGACCGCCTAGGCGATCTTTTGTAGTACTACTGGGTCAAAAAGCTTAAATCTTCTTCAGGGCGAGTGGTAAACACTTCACAGCCATTATCGGTCACGACCATTGTGTGCTCCCACTGAGCAGACAGCTTACGGTCTTTGGTAATCGCCGTCCATTCATCAGGCAAAATCTTAGTCTGCCACGTGCCTTGGTTGATCATCGGCTCGATGGTAAAGGTCATGCCTGTTTTTAGCTCAAAGCCAGTGCCTTTTTTGCCATAGTGCATGACTTGCGGTTCATGGTGAAACTCATTACTAATACCATGACCACAGAACTCGCGCACGATACTAAAACGCTCAGGTTCCACCACTTCTTGAATAGCAGCACCGATATCACCTAAGCGAGCGCCATTTTTGACGACACTCATACCTGCATATAGCGCGTCTTGTGCCACTTTGCAGATACGCTGCGCCATAATTGAGCCGTTACCCACGATCCACATTTTTGAGGTATCGCCGTAATAGCCGTCTTTAATCACCGTGACATCGATGTTGATGATATCACCATCTTTTAGCAGTTTGTTTTCGGTTGGAATGCCATGACAGACGACATGGTTTACCGAGGTGCAAATAGACTTTGGAAAGCCATTATAATTGAGCGGCGCAGGAATCGCCTGTTGCACATTAACGATATAGTCGTGAGCGATTTGGTTCAACGCCTCGGTACTGATACCGACTCGAACGTGCTCATCGAGCATAACAAGGACATCGCTGGCAAGTTTACCGGCCACACGCATTTTTTCTATGGCGTCGGCGGACTGGATAAGGGATTTTTTAGTCATCATGATCTTACTTATAGTTATGGAATTAATGTCTTGCATTATAGCATAAATGCAGCTGCTGCTGTTTTGTGAGACTGGCGTACAGAGCGTCAGTTGAGCTGACCGCTGACCTAAGAGGTTATAAGTTTATACATTCAAAGAAATGACTATATGGTCATAAATAAATTGCCTATCGTTAATAAAATAATTGAATGTTGCAAAATATAGACGTATTGTAAATTTAGTTGCTAAAAGGATTAGCCATTGTTTTGAGAGTGTTTGTATTGCCGGTAATACAAACGCTCATGCATGAGAACGACAAAACGCTAACGATAACAAGGACGTTATTATGATGCTCAAAGCTTACTTTTCGACGGCGTTTACGCCTGCTCTGTTTTTACCTTCCCTTGGTGCCATTGGTATTGGTGTGGTCATGATGGCAGTGCAAACCACCTCTGCCCAAGCCGCTGGCCAGTACTATAATTGTGCCAATCCTACGGGATGCAAGCTGGTCAGTAACCAGTATTGGACGTCAAGTCATACAGCTACCCAGTATCCCATTGTCATGGCTCATGGTCTTGGTGGCTTTACTAAGGCATTTGGGTTGGTGGATTATTTTCATGGTATCCCTGAGACCTTAATGAGTGGAGGAAGTCAGGTATATACGACCAAAACCTCATCGGTTCACAACAGTGAGTTTCGCGGTGAGCAGCTGCTGCAACAAGTTAAAACCATCAGTGCCATCTCAGGCAGCCCCAAAGTCAATTTACTCGGTCATAGTCAAGGCGGTATTGATATTCGTTATGTCGCTGCTGTAGAACCGAAATACGTGGCGTCAGTAACGGCTATCGCAAGCCCAGAGCAAGGCTCAAAGATGGGCGACTGGGTAATCAAACAAGTCGTCGAAGGGAGTGCAAAGGATGGCTATGATGAAGGCGAGTTTAATGTTGGCTCACAGATAGCCATTGGGTTTTTTAAGTTTGTGGGTGGCTTTATGGACGTCAGCGCGGGTATTGGTTTTAAAGAGATACAAGAGCAAGACGGTTGGAACGCGGTCCTTGCCTTATCGACTGACTATGCCACTCAGTTTAATGCCAAGTTTCCAGCGGCGATGCCAACCACCTATTGTGGTCAGCCTGCTAACACGGAAGTTAACGGCATAAAGTACTACTCATTCAGTGGTATTGGTCAGATCACCAATGGCCTTGACCCTAGTGACTATATGCTGGCCTTAACAGGCACCACCTTTGATAACGATCCAAACGATGGTTTGGTATCTGCCTGCTCAAGTCGACTTGGGTATGTCATTCGTGATGACTATCGAATGAATCATTTGGATTCAGCCAATCAAGTATTGGGCTTGACTGCATGGGGGCAGCCAGACCCAAAAACTTTATATCGTGGTCACGTTAACCGTTTGAAAAGGGCCAATTTATAAAGCTCATTGATAAAGCTGGCATGAGCAACCATCGGTGACCTTGAGATTACCAAGCTTATGTATAACCAGTTGATACATAAGCTTGGTCAAAAAACTGATTTATTAAAAAGGTGTTTTACTATGAGACGCAATCGCCGCCGACCTTTTTTATCTGTGTTTATTATCACTGTCATACTAGCGATAACAGTGGCGATTATTCTGTGGTTTAAGCCTAATAATAAAAAAAGCACGATGTTTCCTCACCTGCCTTTCACAACGATAGGTGAGAATGACCTAAGCAGCTCGATAGATATGACCATGTTTAGTCATAAAGTGCGCAGCGCAGCCACTCAAAATAATACCTCGTTTACCACAGGGCTAGAAAATTTACCGCGCTCTTTACAAGGTACGGAGGTGGACGGCGAAATCATTATTAATGAAAACAAGCAACTGATCGTTACTGAAGGTTTACGGCGTTTGTTTGATTATTTTTTGTCAGCGCTGGGTGAGGAGGATGACGCTGTGATCTATGCCCGTGTGGAGCATTATATTCGCAATCACACGCCTGAACCTGCGGCCAGTCAAGCAATTGCTATATTTGATCGCTACGTTGCTTATCTTAAGGCAATCCCTGAAATAGAAAACCGTTACGGCAATTTGCAATTACAAGCCACAAAAAGTGGCGAGCTGGATCTAAATGTCGTGGCACAGCAAAAGCAAGATATGGCCAAGCTACGCCAGCAGTATTTTGCCAAAGACACCATCAAAGCGTTCTTTGGCGCAGATGATGCCTATGATGATTATAGTATCGAGATGATTGGCATTAACCAAAACAAACAGCTGTCTGCTGCTCAAAAAGAAGCGGCAAAGCAGGATTATATTAGCCGTATGCCAGATAATGCCACCAAAGCCCATATTGAGCAGCAAACCAATCTGAATGAGCTAATGAGTCGTACCGCACAAATGAAAGCAAAAGGGGCCACGGCTGAGGAGCTGTACAATATGCGCCGTGAGCTGGTAGGAGCGCCTGCCGCTCAAAGGCTTGCGCAAGTAGACCAAGAAGACGCCAATTTTGACCAGCGCTTCACTCAGTATGAAACACAAAAACAACGCTTATTAAGCCAAAATCCGGACCAAGCTCAAGCACAAGTTCAGATAAATCAGCTTGAGCAGCAATTGTTTGATGAGACTGAGCGCCAACGTTTGGCAGGGTATACCGCTCTGCAAGAAACAAAGACGCAATAAGAACATTTGAGTAACATTAAATAATTTACAGTGATGTAAGAGATAGGTAAGCTAAAAATGTGAATAAGTTATGGTTACTGGTAGAAGTACGATCCAATATCTGTAGCTTTATTACAATGACATGCATACTTCCATTGAACCAAAGAACTATTAAAAACATTCTAGGAGCTAAGATGAAAAATATAACCAAAGCATTGATGACAGGTATGGTCGTGGTAACGGTATTGGTCGGTTGCCAATCTTTATCAAGCATGACGGCACCCGCCACTAACGAGCCAGAAATTACGGGTACTGACGTTATCTAAGATTGTCGCTGACACGTTTATTGATAGCGAAACGCTTTGTCTAAAGAAGCGATAAGTACAATCAGCAATAACGCATACGACTTTATTGAAGCAACAATATACAAAAACACCTCGCTATTGAGCGGGGTGTTTTGCGCAGTAACGCTTGTTTTAGAGGTGTTAGGAGAAAAACTAGAAAAGGGTTAGCAGCTAATGCGTCGCCTAGCAAGACGTGTTAGCAAAACAACCATAGAGTGGAACAAATAGGTGGGAATCTTACACCTAACCTATCAAGACAGGTAAGTATCAGATGTGCATAATAGCGACATTGTTTAGGTACATGAATAAAACCATAAATGAATCATAATAAAAACGAACATTTAGAGTGAAAAATATCTTGGTTGTTCATTCTAAATCAAACCACTGCGGAGATGATATGAAAAACATGACTAAAATAATGATGGCTGCGACCCTTGCGGTAGGGACACTTGCGGCCGGTTGCCAAACCACCCCTAATATCACGGCCCCTGTCACCCAGCCAATCACTGCAGAGGCACTGCAAGCGTATAATTGGCAACTTGTCGATGCCAAGCGTACCAATGGCGACAAAGTCAGCCAGTTGTTTTTTGATCCAGCGAAGCCGTTAACGCTAAATTTCTTTACCTCTAACGGTAGTGACCGTGTGAGCTTTATCAATACGTGTAACAATATGGGTGCGGAATACAGTGTGGTCAATGGCAATGTACAGATTAAAAACGGCATCAGTACTTTAATGGCCTGTCCTGAGCCGCAAGCGAGCTTTGATACAGCAACATTAGCGACTGTACAAGGTAAATATAGCCTAGATAAAAATGCGAATAAAACGCCTATCTTGACCATCAAAAACGACAATCAAGTGGCTTACTTCAAAGGTGTTACTAAATAATTCAGTCATCATAGATAAGGGATCTAAGCCCACTGTTTTTTTAACCTAATATTTAGTTTTAATAATGCCTCACTATTTAAGTGGGGCATTTTTTTATCTAAAATCAAAGCGCAATGTACGCTACACTAGAAGCAATACATGCCTTTAGCAAAAGACGCATAACGCGTCTCTCAAGGCTATATTGGACTTTATCTTATGTTAAAAACCTCTGCGCTAAAAGTGGCCATAAACGTGCGCCTAATAAACCATACTATCGTCATTGGCACTCTCAGCGTGTTAACGGGGTGTCAGACGCTACCCAGCCCGCCTGCCAAAACGCCTACCAATACAGTCGCGACCAATCCACTGACAGCACGTATGCTCGCGATAGACCGTCAAGGCTACATTGCTTATGTGGAGGAGCAAGGAATGGGCAGCGCTAAAATATCGACACTTTATCGCATTCGTCCTGATGGTAGCGACCGCCAACTGATCGACCAGTTAAATGGCTATATCTATGCGCCAGCGTGGTCAGCTGACGGGCGACTGCTCGCCTATAGCAAACAGGCCCCGCGTGAGCACCCCAACATTTATATTTATGATTGGAGCAATCGCACGCGCAATCTGGTGGTCAGTGCTGACGGTAGCAATCTGTCAGCATCATTCTCCCCTGATGGACAAAAATTACTCTACAGCTCCACCGTTGGTGGCAACGCCGATATCTATGAGATGCGTTTGAGTGATGGCGAAACCCGCCAGCTGACCACCTTACCCAGCACAGAAGTGCAGCCCAGCTATGCAGCCGACGGCAAGAGCTTTGTCTATACCAGTGATAAAGTCCGCGCTGGGCGTCCTCGCATCTACCGTTATAGCTTTGCCACTACCAATGCCGTACCGGTGTCGACAGGTGGCTACGCGGCCAGTCCCCAGTTGAGTCTAGATGGTCAGCGTCTGGCCTACCTAAATGGTCGCAAGGCAACGGTCATGACGCTCGCCACGGGGCAAGTGCTCAATCTGGCAGAGACAGGACTGGATGAACCAGCACGTCTATCACCCTCTGGACAGTATGCAGTCTATCCAACGCGTCATTCGAATTTAGACGGGCAAGTAGGCGGTCAAAGCGGTGGTGGTTTGATTATCCATTCACTGTCTGGCAACGCAAGCTATACCATCAGTGGTAAAGATGGCGGGGTAGTACGCTCACCAGTGTGGAGCCGTTAACATGACGGTTTTAAAAATTTAGTCACCAATCTAATCAATCTAAGGGTAATAAGGGATGGCGCACAAAAAGAAGAACGTCCGCAAAAAAGAATGTCCGGTCTGTGAGCGCGAGTTTAGCTGGAGCAAGAAGCTCGATAAAAACTGGGACAATATGGTCTACTGCTCAGATCAGTGCCGACGGATTAAAAAGTATGAGGGCGTCGAGCATCAGAAGTAAGATGATACCAAACAACAAAAATACGATTAGCTGTGTCAAAATCGCTTAGCCTACAATGCGTAGTACTTGCACTCTTTTTCCTTGCTACTCTAATTTTTGTGAATGGTATGAATAATTCATCAGTCGAATAGATAAGGTAGGGCAGTTATGGTACATAAGAAAGTAAACTTACCGCAAAAAACCTGCCCTGTCTGCCAGCGTCCGTTTACGTGGCGTAAGAAGTGGGAGAAAGATTGGGAGCAGGTGATTTATTGTTCTGAGAAGTGTCGGCGGGGGAAGGATAAAGCTGATTAAGTTAATTCAAGATAGTAAGGTAAATTATGAGTAAGCATTATGAACAATCAAGCTTCCGAGAAAAGCTTATTGAGCACTTATTTATTGGTGAAATACTAAAATTATCGTGGTTAAAAGGTGATTGTCAGTTGGAGGTTATGAAACCTGAAGTTGATCACGCAGGTTGTGATGTTGTCCTTGAAGACAATAATATTATTCGTCATATTCAACTCAAAACGTCAAAATTAGGTGCTAAAGCGTCAAGTCAAAAAGTTAATGTTCGTTTAGCCAATAAACCTTCAGGATGTATTGTTTGGATAGTATTTGATGAAGATACTTTAGAGTTATGCTCGTTTTATTTTTTTGGTGCTGAGGCTGGCAAGCCATTAACTGGACTAGAGAATGCTAAAGTTGCAAAACATACCAAAGCCAATGCGGATGGCATAAAAGCTGAAAGGCCTAATATCCGCACTATTAATAAAGGAAAATTTGATCGTTACGATAGCATTGAAGCTTTATATAACGTCTTGTTCGTTCCAAAAAGCTAAGGTCAGTCATTATTCATTTTGATATGCTGGAATATGGCTTGACATAATTCTCTTGCTGATCTTTTAGCAAAAATATTCGCAATTAACGTATCGCTAAAGTTGTGCCATACATTAAAGCGCGCACTGGGTAAGACAGCGACAGGATTGAAGTGAAAATCTGGCTATGACTCTATAAAAATGGCTTACTCATCGTAAATGAGTAAGCCAGCAGACAGCCAAAAAATGGTTAGGCGTTAGCTGACTTTCACACCTCTACAAATTCGGATTTAACCATTTCTCAGCCGTTTTCATATCCCAGCCTTTACGCTCCGCATAGCTCTCTAACTGATCGCGACTGATTTTACCAACGTTGAAGTACTCACTGTCAGGGTGCGAGTAATAGAAGCCGCTGACCGATGACGCAGGCCACATCGCATAGCTTTCGGTCAAGGTCGTACCGATGGCATCGACTGTACCAAGCCAATCAAACAATTTGCCTTTTTCAGTGTGTTCAGGGCAGGCAGGGTAGCCGGGCGCTGGACGAATACCAACGTATTTTTCTTTGATCATCTCATCATTGGTGAGCGATTCGGTTGGTTGATAGCCCCAATAGTCTTTTCGAATCAGCTCGTGCAGGTGCTCGGCAAAGGCTTCTGCTAGTCGATCAGATAACGCTTGTACCATGATGGCGTTATAATCATCGCCTGCGGCCTTGTACTTTTCTGCCAGCGCTTCTGTACCGACGATGGAGACAGTAAAGCCGCCCAAATAGTCATTATAGGCGTCCGAGGGCGAGATGAAATCTGCCAAGCTCAGGTTCGGCTTGCCACTGGATTTGTCGCTTTGTTGGCGTAAGTGCTCAAACTGATGGGTCGGTTGACCGTTTTGTTGCGGATCGTTGTCGTAGACAGTGACCGTGTCTGCACCAGTACGACGGGCGGGCATGAGTTTAAACACGCCTTTGGCCACGATTAACTTTTCATCGATCATCTTTTGTAGCATGTCTTCTGCATTGGCAAACAGATCGCGTGCCGCTTCACCAACCACGTTATCTTGCAAGATTTTGGGGTATTTACCTGTCAGTCCCCAGGAGATAAAGAATGGTGTCCAGTCAATATAAGGGAGGAGGTTGGTGATGGGATAGTCGTCAAATATCACTTGTCCGAGGGTATTTGGGACAGGCGGTACATAGTTTTCCCAATCATACTGAAAACCAATCTTAACCGACTCAGCATAGGTCAACTTGGCCGCTTTCGGTTGACGCTTGGCGAGACGCTCACGTACTTTGACATACTCTTCACGTGTCTCATCGATAAGCGCTTGACGGTGCTCTTTTGACAGCAGTTTGGTCACCACGCCGACTGAGCGCGAGGCGTCTGAGACATAGATCACACCATCGTTTTGGTATTGTGGCTCGACTTTGACAGCGGTATGGGCTTTTGAGGTGGTGGCACCGCCAATCATTAGCGGTAAGGTCATACCGCGCTCTTGCATTTGTTTGGCGACGTAGACCATCTCATCAAGACTTGGGGTAATCAAGCCTGATAGACCGATGATATCGACTTTTTCTTTGATGGCGGTATCGAGAATTTTTTCACAAGGAACCATCACGCCCAGATCAAGGATGTCGTAACCATTACAGCCCAGTACCACACCGACGATGTTTTTGCCAATATCATGCACGTCACCTTTGACCGTTGCCATCAGGACTTTACCTTTGACTTCACCCTCGACCTTTTCGGCCTCAATGTACGGGTTGAGCCAAGCGACCGATTGCTTCATGACGCGCGCCGATTTTACCACTTGCGGCAAAAACATTTTACCCGCGCCAAATAGATCGCCGACGATATTCATACCGTCCATGAGTGGTCCTTCGATGACCTCTAGCGGTTTGGGGTATTTCTCCCACGCTTCTTTGGTATCGGCTTCGATAAAGGTGGTGATGCCTTTTACTAACGCATGAGCAATACGCTCTTCTACCGTGCCTTCACGCCAGCTCATATCAACGGTGCTGTCTTTTTTCTTACCACCGTCTTGGTAGTTTTCAGCGACAGTCATGAGACGTTCAGTCGCATCTTGCCCCGTGTCACCTTGATTGCGGTTCAGCATCACATCTTCAATGGCCTCACGCGCCTCGACAGGAATGTCATCATACACTTCAAGCATGGCGGGATTAACGATACCCATGGTCAGACCGTTTTTGATCGCATGGTATAGGAACACAGAGTTGATCGCTTCACGGATAGGGTTACCACGGAAACTAAAGGAGACGTTAGAGACACCGCCTGACACCATAGCGTTCGGCAGGTTTTCAGTGATCCAGCGCGTGGCATTGATAAAGTCAGCGCCATAGTTGTTATGCTCTGTGATACCTGTTGCGACCGCAAAAATATTGGGATCAAAGATAATGTCCTCGCTAGGAAACCCCAATTCATTGACCAACACATCATAGCTGCGCTGACAAATCTGAATTTTACGCTCGTAGGTATCGGCTTGACCATCTTCATCAAAGGCCATGACAATCACAGCCGCGCCATAACGCATACATAACTTAGCGCGTTCGACGAACTCAGCATGGCCTTCTTTTAAGGAGATGGAGTTGACGACAGATTTACCCTGCGTGCGTTTGAGGCCTTCTTCAATGATGTCCCATTTAGATGAGTCAATCATTAAGGGGACACGGCTGATATCAGGCTCACCTGAGACCAGATTGACAAAATGGATCATCGCTTGCTTAGAATCAAGCATGCCCTCATCCATGTTGATATCGACGATTTGCGCGCCGCCCTCGACTTGATCACGAGCGACATCGAGCGCCTCAAGATAGGCTTCGGTTTTAATCAAACGCAAGAACTTCTTTGACCCAGTGACGTTGGTACGCTCACCCACGTTGACAAACAAACTCTCAGGCGTGATGGTAAAGGGCTCAAGTCCTGATAGACGGCAGGCAGGCGGTGTCTCAGGAATGACGCGAGGCGGATAGTTCGCCACCATGTTGGCAATCTGGCGAATGTGCTCAGGTGTGGTCCCACAGCAGCCGCCGACGATATTTAAGATACCAGCCTTGGCAAAACCTTCGAGTAGGGCAGCCGTTTCCTCAGCGGTTTCATCATACTCCCCAAACTCATTAGGCAGACCGGCATTTGGATGCGCAGAGACAAAAGTGTCCGCGATGTTTGACAGCGTCTGAATGTGTGGACGTAGCGCATCGGCCCCCAGCGCACAGTTAAAACCCACAGATAATGGTTTGGCATGGCGAACAGAGTTATAAAACGCCTCAGCCGTTTGACCTGATAGGGTTCGACCCGAGGCATCGGTAATCGTCCCTGAGATCATAATTGGTAATTCAAAGCCGATATCATCAAACACACCCGTGATCGCAAATATCGCCGCCTTGGCATTGAGCGTATCAAAGATGGTTTCAATCAAGATAATATCCACGCCGCCTTCTATGAGTGCCAAGGTCGCTTCACGGTAATTTAGCACCAGCTCATCAAAGGTAATATTACGAAAAGCAGGATCGTTGACATCAGGCGACAGCGAACATGTGCGCGAGGTTGGACCCACGACACCAGCGACAAAGCGCGGCTTATCAGGCGTTTTGGCGGTAAACGCATCCGCCGCCGCACGTGCAATGTTGGCCGCCGTCTTATTCAGCTCGGGGACCAGATATTCCATATCGTAGTCGGCCATCGATAGGCGCGTACCATTAAAGCTGTTGGTCTCAATGATATCTGCCCCAGCCGCCAGATGATCGTGATGAATCTCTTTAATCATGTGCGGCTGCGAGAGTACCAGCAGATCGTTATTGCCCCTGACGTCTTGACTGATATCTGCAAAACGCTCACCACGATAATCCGCTTCTTCCAACTTGTAAGTTTGAATCTGGGTACCCATCGCGCCATCTAACATCAAAATTCTTGAGGTCATCTGCTCAGTGATGCGGGCACGTGCCGTCAGTTGTTGTTCTTTATAAGGAAATACAGCAGGTGGCGTTAGCACAAAGCCGTCAGTAGAGTGTGATGAGCTAGGAGTGGTATCAGGTTGAGAGGAAGTCTGTGAAGTCGTTGTTTGAGTCATAGGAGCGCTGCTTATATCGTCAATATTATAAAAGGAGGGAGTAACAAATAGGGTGCAAAATTTTATAAAAGGCGTCGGCAAATCCAGATTATTTTAGCATGAAAATCATACAGTACGCCGGATAGTCCTTATTCCTCTTTGGCAATTTGATAAACCTGATGTCAGTTTAATGACGAACGGGCATGGCATCAAAGTCTATGGCATAAAATGGTTTAGTACAAATGAATATCATTTCGCTAAAAGATTACAGAAAGCTTTGCTTTTATAAATGAAAGCCAACGGGCATTCGTAAAAGTCAGACAAGGTTTACACCGATACTACAAAAAATAGCGGAAAGAGGAATTGATAAAACGGCTTTATATGTTAATTTAATTTCAGAAGAGTTGGTTTTTTATAAGTAATACTTACTAGTAAATGTTAATGATTGCTATTCGCTATTTGTCAGTATTAATCAGTAACAGCCAAGCAAGTAGGTATTCTAGAAAATCAATTTGATCTGTAAAACAGTAAGATCGTAGTCAAAAAATACTTAATCATTAAGGACAATGTTATGAAAATTAGTAAAATTGCTACCATCGGTACATTAGCAGTTTCAATCGCAGGTCTAAGCGCTTGTAATAATATGATGCCTCATAAGAGCGCACATATGAAAGCGCCTATGCACAGTCAATCGATGGCAAAAATGAACGTGGTACAAGTTGCCCAAAGTAACGCTGATTTCTCATTGCTCGTAGAAGCGATACAAGCGGCTGGGCTAACGGGTGCGCTGGCCAATCCAAATGCCAATTACACCATATTTGCCCCAACCAACGCCGCCTTTGTGCAAGCTCTACAAGAAACAGGGATGACGAAAGCGCAACTATTTGCCAATAAGCCATTGCTAACCAAAATCTTAGGTTACCACGTGATCAACGGTGATATGGCGATGTATGCCAAAGACGTGAAGCCAGGCAACGTCATGACCCTGAGCAACGATACATTAATGGTGACTAGCCAAGGCAAGTTGATGGATGAAAACGGTCGTACGACGAATATCATAAAAACCGATATCGCAGCTAATAACGGTGTGGTACACGTCATTGACAGAGTATTACTACCGAAATAAGGGTGAGTAAAAACTTTGGTTGTTGGGAGTAGGAAACGATCCCCTGATTACTTTATACAACGCATGTTATATGACGAAGCTGGTCTAGGTACTGGCTATCGTCTTTTTTGCCCTAAGTGTCAGACAGAGGTCATTGTTTAGGCGGCATTGTTTTCGATGCCCATTCTCAAGTGGTACACGTGATTAATACAGTGGTACTACCTAAGTAAGCATCAATCTAAAAATAATAAGTTACACTCATAGTAATTGGTATAACAGGTTTGAGGTAGTTGAAGCTGGCTAACGTGCCATGTTTGCAATTAATAACGTATTTACTGTTATATTCATTGGTTACATACATACATTCATTCATTCATTAAGAGATACTATTTATTTAGCAAAATTATTTGTTCAATCAATAGTCTAATCATTCATTTATAAGGAAATACTCATGTTAAAGAAGAAGGTACTATCTATCGCGGTTGTTACTGCTGCCATATCATTGGCGGCCTGTAATGACACTGAAACTGTCGCAGATCCTGTGGAGCCTGAAGTCACTACTGAAGAAGTGGTGGTAGTAGATCCAGCTGTTGAAGCTGAACCAATGGTGGAAGCTGAGCCAATGGCTGAAACTGACGTAGTCGGGACGCAAACCATTGGCGAGATGGCAGCGAGCAATGAAGATCTAACCATTCTTACGGCTGCACTACAAGCCGCTGGACTGGATACAATGCTGATGGCTGATGACAAATACACGGTATTTGCCCCTACTGATGAGGCGTTTGCTGCTTTGTTAACCAAACTGGACATGACCAAAGAAGAGCTATTGGCTGATGAAGCGACGCTAAAAAGCGTTCTGCCTTATCATGTCGTTCCTACGGTCGTGACAGCGTCTGATATTCCTTATGGTACTGATATTGAAACGGCAAATGGCCAAGCCTTCATGATTAGTGAAGATAATGTGATCACTGATGCGAGTGGCAACACGGCCAATATCGTTGGCACAGACATGATGGCAACCAATGGTGTGGTCCATGTAATCGATACCGTATTATTACCAAAATAAGCCTGTGTAAACGATTGCTATAATTTGCAGATGTTACCTAAAGAGCCTAGCGATGAGCTGGGCTTTTTTGTGCTTGGCTGTTATCCAAGAAACTCTCAGGAATGGTGCCACAGAGACATTAGAAGCGCGCTTAGCATGGCCAGCCATACCTAGTGGGGAGGTATCAATGAGAGAATGCCGATTTAACGCCACATTTCACTTTGCTATGCTTTAGCTTTACGCATTCAACGTTCAAAATGAACAAAGCCCGAGACGATGGCCTCGGGCTTTTGCTTAAGATACTTATTTAGTAACCGCTGTCGTGATTACTTACGCTCTTTACGTAGTGGGTCAGCCGCCAGTCTTTGTTGCTCTAGTAGATGACGCTCTTCCCAATAAGGCGCATTTTTGATACCGAATTTTGCAGGATCAAAACTGTAGCGTGCAACGCCAGCTTTACGCTGTGCTTCATAGTCTTTAAGCATAGTGAGTGTTGGACGCGCCACGATAAAGATGACCAAGATACCAACAATATTGAGCCATGCCATGAGGCCAACACCAATATCACCAATAGCCCAAATGTAACCCGCTGAGTTTAGACCACCGTAGGCAACCATCACCATGATGAGGACTTTAACTAAGAATAAGCCCGTCTTATTGGCACCGCGACTGAGAAAGCGAGTCAAGTAAGCCACGTTCACTTCAGCGATGTAGTAGTAGGCCAAGATAGTCGTAAAGGCAAAGAAGAATACAGCCACCGCGATAAAGGTATTACCAAAACCACCGTATACAGATTCCATTGCCATTTGCGTAAATGCAGGCGCGTTGATCTCAGTGGTAGCAGCGACATTCTGTACGATGAACTGACCGTCTGGTAGCGTACCTTGGATGTTATAAGTACCCATCGTCAAGATCATAAATGCAGTAGCAGAACATACTAGCAATGTATCAACATACACTGAGAATGCCTGTACCAGACCTTGCTGTGATGGATGCTCAACTTCAGCAGCAGCAGCAGCGTGAGGGCCTGTCCCTTGACCTGCTTCGTTTGAGTAAATACCACGTTTGACACCCCAACCAATAGCCGCACCGAAACCTGCTTGTGCCGTAAAGGCATCGCTAATGATGAGACCGAATACTTGTGGAATCATGTCAAAGTTAGTGAACATAATGATGAGGGCTAGCACGATATAGCCTAACGCCATAAAAGGGACGGCAAACTCAGTAAAGGTTGCAATACGTTTAATACCACCAAAGATGATGATACCTAAAACCACTAGGATGATAGCTAGAGCGACCAAACGCATAGAACCGACTTCTAATGCGCCGATACTCATGACAGTGCCTTCACCCATTACCTGTGCGAACGCATTGATCACGCCGTTGGCTTGAACGCCTGGCAAGAACATACCACAAGACAAAATTGAGGCGATGGCAAAGAGGATACCGTACCATTTTTGACCAAGGGCACGCTCAAAGTAATACGCAGGGCCACCGCGGTACTCGCCAGTGACCGTGTCTTTTTCTTTATAAATCTGTGCAAGTGTCGACTCAACGTAAGCCGTAGATGCGCCTAAGAAGGCCACGATCCACATCCAAAACACGGCACCCGGACCACCAAAGCCGATAGCCGCAGCAACACCTGCAATGTTACCCATACCCACACGGCCTGCGAGTGAGACGGCAAGTGCCTGAAATGATGAAATACCTTGTTGGCTGGACTTACCAGTGAAGAGCAATTTGATCATTTCACCGAATAAACGCACTTGTACAAAGCGCGTCAGAATGGAATAGAACAGGCCCGCGCCCAAACACAGATAGATCAGTGCGGGGCTCCAGATAATTCCGTTTACTAAGTTAACTAAACCTTCCATATGTATATTCCTAGTACTGTCTCAAAGTGGCTCTGTATGCTAGGAGTAAGCTAACTGGTTAACTTACTTATTTAAGTTAAGCAGTTAAATTAGCTACATTGACTTATACATCAGATAAGTCTCATACGCGCTTAGCCACTAAGAATGGACTGTAGTTGTCTGTATTTATCCGCTTGGCTCATCAGCAACATTGACGGTTTGCATAACACCTACTGACGCCAATATTTCTATCAGCGACATTTGCCACGCTTTTGCTGTCTTTATTACTGGTGCATCTTATTATCACATCATAAATAAGATAAGTTATAAGTAGACCAGCGGATAAAATAGGCGGCTAATCATTAAATACTGATCGTATTTAACTTGTTATGAGCCGTACCGATTGATGACAGGACGGGCGTGGATGATTGAATCTGTGAGCAACTGTCTAATAATTGATTGACACTTTTATACATCAATCAACGATTGGCTAGTACTAATCAAACGATAAGTCCACTACCAAATGTATTCAAACCGTACGGCTACGTAACTGCAATTTGCCATATTTTTTTACCAATTACTAGAATTTTCTTTGTACATAACCATATATATTCTTTTTGCGTGAGGTGGTCACTGTCATAAATAACGCTAACGTGGGGGCATATAACGCTGCTAGGTGTGGCAAGACCGCCTACTAAAAAATGTATCACCTAATGAGAACGCTAACGTTGTCACGGCTTTTACCACGCTCTATCTATGAATAGCAAGGGACGGAAAGCGGCATCAAAATAAGGGTTTGCGGTTGTTTTTTGGTAACGGTGAATTGTAAAAGTGCCGTTATCACGCCATTATTGTTAGGATAACTTATAGGCTATAAACCTGAGTATAACTTGAGCGTATGATTAGTATTTAATCCGCCAGCGCTTGTGTTTTGCATCTGCACTTATGTTTATATTTTTTGAATAAAAATACAGCCCCACAGAACGTTACTGACAGTAGTCAGGAGTTCCAGTAGTCAGGCGTTCTGAAAACAAGATTAAAAGCTGTGACTGGTTATTTGTTATTTATCATCATTAGGAGAGACATCGATGACGCGTCAATCAATTGTAAAACCCATGTTGCTTGCAGCAGTATTAGCAACTTCTACTGTTGGTCTAAGCGGTTGTGGCTATAATAACCTTCAAGCCCAAGACGAGCAGGTGACGGCGTCGTGGTCAGAAGTGGTCAACCAGTATCAACGCCGTTCTGACTTGGTGCCAAACTTAGTCAAAGTGGTACAGCAGTATGCGGAGCAAGAACAAGAGGTGTTTACTCAAGTGGCTGAGGCTCGCTCACGTGCTGGCAGTATCACCGTGACGCCTGAGGTACTCAATGATCCAGAAGCGATGGAGCGTTATGCGGCTGCGCAAGAACAAATGACGGGGGCGTTATCACGTCTGATGGCAGTGTCTGAGCGTTATCCTGAGCTAAAGTCAGATGCGTTGTTCCAAGATTTACAAGCACAGCTCGAAGGCACTGAAAACCGGATTGCTGTCGCTCGTAACCGTTATATACAAGAAGTACAAGCTTACAATACCACTGTGCGCCAGTTCCCAACCAACATCACGGCGAAAGTGTTTGGTATGGATGCTAAGCCAAACTTTAGCGTGGCGAATGAAGAGGCTATCTCAACTGCGCCAAGTGTCGACTTCGGTGATGATAACGCAGCGACAGCTGAGTAACCTTAATTAAATGCATGAGTAGCGAGGTATTTGCCTGGTTGCGGGTTTAGAGGGCACTGCCAGATTTGTTTTAAAGGTGTCGATAGTTATGAATGCCTATTAATTTAGTACCGATGTCACTTGAGGTGGTATAGAGTAGATGAATAATTCCAAAGCAATCTTATCAACATTGTTGTTCACCCTAAGCATGAGTAGTGCCTCTGTGCTGCATGCTGCGCCTGCTGACACGGCTGTGGCGACAAAAAATAACCCCTCAAGCATACAAGACCGTAGCGTCGAGGATTTGGTGGCTATTGCCAAAGCCGGTGAGTCCAATGAAGCCATCAATGACGCTGTACTGGGCAATGATGCCATTAACCCAGTGGCGGCCAACAGTGAGGCCACCACTGAGACCTCAGCAGCCACTCGCCCTTCTGTACAATCAAGCGCGCCTAGTGTCGATGCAGACAAACTGATATTAAATAAGCCAGTGATTGATCAGGCCAATATTTTAAACCCGCAAGAAAAACAGCGCTTGGAAGCACAGCTTAGAAATATCTACCAGCAAGGTCTAGCACAAGCAGCTGTTGTCATCGTACCGACGACAAATGGTCTGCCTATCTTTGACTATGCCTTGCAAGTGGCAGAAAAATGGCAGCTTGGCGATCAAGACATCGATGATGGTTTGTTAATTGTCGTTGCGGTCAATGACCGTGACATGTATATTTTAACGGGCTACGGCCTAGAGGGCGTGTTGCCAGATGCTGCGGTCAATCGTATCATTCGGGAAGAGATCACCCCGCTATTTAAACAGGACAACTATGGCGCTGGGATTTTAGCTGGGGTTGAGGCCTTAAAAGCGCGTCTGAGCGCTGACCCTGAGGTTTTGGCGCGTGCCGATGCGCAAGCAGCCGAACGTAGTCAAAATCCAAACGATGTCGGTGACAACTCATCACCCGTTTTTTTATTCGTCATGGCGATGATATTTGGTAGTTTTATTACCAGCATCTTTGGCCGCGTTTTTGGCTCGATCCTGACGGCCGGAGGTTTTTTTGCCGGCTCATTGGCGCTCGGCGGCGGCTTTTTTATGACGCTGATTATGGCGATATTTATCTGGATGTTCCTGATTTCACGCGGTGGTGGTGGCAAAGGCGGCGGCGGTAAAGGTGGTCGCAGAGGCGGCGGCATGATTTTTCTACCCGGCATGGGCGGCGGTGGCGGCTTTGGCGGTGGTGGTTTCGGTGGCGGCGGCTTTGGCGGCGGTGGTGGTGGCTTTGGCGGCGGCGGTGCTGGCGGCTCGTGGTAGACCCATTCACTAAATGAACGTCAGTAATGACGTACTTGAGGAAATAATATAATGGCAGAAAACAGCGCTTCAAATTCCAGTTTTGCCCGCTGGTGGCGTCAAGTCTTGTTTGTCCCTTTATTGCATAGTAAGTGGCTGACAGCAGACGCCAAAGCACGTTTAACAGATAAAGTAACACGCGCTGAGCGTGGACATCGGGGTGAGGTGTTTTTGATTGTAGAAAACCATCTACCTATCCAAGAGGCCTATCACATCGGCTGCCGCGACCGTGCGATTGACTTGTTTAGTGAGTATCGAGTTTGGGATACCGAAGAAAACACCGGTGTTTTGATCTATGTCAATATTTGTGAGCATCAGCTAGAGATAGTCGCTGATCGTGGCATCAGCGCGCACGTCAGCCCAACGGTATGGCGCGCGATGTGTGAAAAAGCGCTATCAGGTATTGCGAATAAGAAAACAGAAGAAAGTTTGACTGAATTGTTAGATGAGGTGGGACAATTGCTGCGTCAGTACTATCATCTTGAGCACAATCCGGCTGGTAATGAGTTGTCTGATACGGTGGTGTTTTTGAAGTAAGTACTATGATTGGCTATTTCTGCAAGTATTCTTATTGATAAAGGGTACATTCATCGCATTAAATGGTTTGCTTTTAGCCTATGGGGTTTTGAGGGTAATTCAAATATAATACGCGTCTAGCCACAGAAAATGACTGATGTGTGTCGCATTTAAGCCCATGTATCGTCTGCCTGTCTTGATAAAAAACACTACTGGAACACTATGATTGAGTTAATAAAGAAACTACCGAAAGCGGAACTGCATCTACATATTGAAGGCTCACTAGAACCTGAGCTGATGTTTCGATTGGCCAAAAAGAACGACGTAAAGATTCCTTATGAAAACATAGAAGATGTACGCAAGGCTTATAACTTCACCAATTTGCAAACCTTTTTAGACATTTACTATGCGGGTGCAAATGTTCTGCTCACCAAAGATGACTTTTATGATTTGACTTGGGAATACATTCTTAAATGTGTTGAGGACAATGTCATCCACACGGAGATCTTTTTTGATCCCCAGACACATACAGAAAGAGGCGTGCCTTTTGAGGCTGTAATAACGGGTATCAAAGAGGCACTTGCGGATGCTAAAGAAAAGTACGGCATCACCTCTTGTATTATTATGTGCTTTTTGCGTCATTTATCCCAAGAAGAGGCCTTTGAAACGTTAGAGCAAGCCTTGGCATTCAAAGACGACATCATTGGTGTGGGTCTTGATTCATCAGAGCTGGGCAATCCGCCATCGAAGTTTAAAGAGGTATTTAAAAAGGCCAAAGAAGAAGGCTTTAAATTGGTGGCCCATGCAGGTGAAGAGGCAGATTTTTCGTACATTTACGAAGCGCTAGATTTATTGAATATCAATAGAATCGATCATGGTGTGCAATCTATAAAAAGTCCAGAGCTGATGCAACGACTCAAAGACGAGCAAATGCCGCTGACCGTCTGCCCCAACTCAAATATCGAACTGAAAGTTTTTGAAACCTATAAAGAGCACAACATCAAAGAGCTGTTGGATTATGGTCTAAATATCAGTGTCAACTCAGACGATCCAGCGTACTTTAAAGGCTACGTCAATCAAAACTTTATCAACTTATATGAGAATCTACCGATCACGGAAGATGATGTCATAACCTTGGTGAAAAACTCTTTTCGTTCGGCATTTATAGATGATGAGCTAAAAGCAGCGTATTTAGCGAAAGTTGATCTAGCGTTACAATAAGACCTGATCAGATCGTGGTCTCGTACAAGGCTTAATGGTTGATACAAACCGTTAAGCCTTTTTTGGTCTGATAAAAATTTAAACGAACTCAGCACCCAAGCTAGTGTTAGATTTTATGATTCTTCACACAGCCATAATTATAACTCAGTGATTGCTTGTATGAGTGCTGGCATTATCACCCCCGCTTTTTCTGCTAACGTGATATCAACGACAGTATTTGGCGTCGGATTTGGATTTATTTCAATGATTTTGGCGCCATTGTGCTTTGCTAACTGGGTCAGTCCCGCAGCAGGATAAACGAGGCTTGAGGTACCAATACTGATAAACACTTCACAGCTGGCAGCGGCGTCCTCTGCCGTCTGCCATGCCTGTACGGGCAGCGCTTCCCCAAACCAAACGATATCTGGCCTGATGTAACCGCCACAGTGCTGGCAAGTGATTAACGTATCAGCAAAATCTGTGTCATCCTCACTATTAGATGAGCCCTCTGGTTTGCTTTGATAAGGTGCTTCACATTGACTACAACGATTACGCCACAGATTTCCATGCAGATGAGACACGGTACTGCCAGCTTGTTCATGTAAGTCATCGACATTTTGAGTGATGAGCGTTAACTGCTGATGGTTTGCTTTGATATGTTGCTGCCACTGGGCTAAGGCAACATGCGCGGGATTTGGCGTTTTATCCGCTACCAACTCTCTGCGCCATTGATACCACGACCATACCAGTTTTGGGTCACGGGCGAACGCAGTTGGTGTGGCCAAGTCCTCTGCATGATAGTTTTCCCATAAGCCTGTTTGCTTATCTCGAAAAGTTGGAATGCCGCTTTCTGCTGAAATTCCTGCCCCCGTTAAAACACAAATACGCTGTGAGGAAGCCAATAGTTTCGCTGCATCCTGTACTTCTGCTATTAACGCTGGTGATAATTCTGCTAACATAAGCCAACCCTTGCTAATAATGGATACTCTTCTTATGATAGATGGAATTTGGTGGCTTGTCATATTGTTTGCCGTTATCGCCGCCTTATGGCTGGTGGCAAAGTCACGTGGGGCAAAAGTAGGAGAGCAGAATGGGCACACACAGTCAAAAAAAGATAAGTCTCATGATGGCTTACAGAAGACCTCTGCATTATTAAAAAAATATTTCCCTAATTATCGAGTGACCCGTAAGGCAAATCATTTATTACTGAGTAAGCAAGATAAAAAAATTGCCATGATTACCATTGACAGGAAGCTTGCCACAGGGCAGCGCCGTCTTGGTAATGTGCCAGTGATTAACTACCACCGTGTCCCTAGCCGCGCGCAACTAACGGCTAATTTGCAAGAGGCAGAATAAGCTCACGTTATAAGCAAAACATTCAGAAAGATAGGCGCAGAGCAACAAACACAAATATCTTTAAAGACATATTTGCACAAGTGTGAGCGATGTAAGGTAGTGCTAGGGAAGGGGGAAATACAATGATTGGTGCGCTCGGCGGGAGTCAATCATATCGCCATAAGCCTTATATATCATGGTTTTTATTAATGTTGTAAATTAATTTAACATCAAATTTAACAACATTTCGTTATCGCTAATGATCAGACTTTATGCACAGGTTGGTACAACTTAAAGACATAAAAATGTCTGAGCAACCAATCCCTGATAACTATTCAGGGGCTTGCTCAGACAAATTAAATATATCAATGAGTAATGGTAATGTCAATTAAGCTAAAACCCCAGTTAAATGAATATTAGCCAACATCGCACACTTTACACGCATATTCACAGAAAGCTGCGCGTTTAATCATTTGAATTGAAAGTATAAGCTTTGTACTGCGCTTAGAAGCAGCTGTATATTCAAAAGCTCTCTTAAATCGCTAAAAGCAGTTTTCCATCTTGCTCAAACAGAAAGCCTTCATCTATCAAGGATTCTATATCCCTATAAAAGGTTCTTTCCGTACGATTACTATATAAAGCCTTGATTTGCGGATTACGCAATAATGCAGCAGGGGTATAAGTATCACTAAAGCCCATCATGACCATAATGGCATTAAACTGTCTTTCAGAAATTGCTTTGTTAAACCTAGCATTATTCAAACTACCTTGGTACAGCAAAAAACCAATCAGTTGATTACATTGGTCATGTAAGTCATTAATTGTTTGCAGCATGCCATCCATTGCAAAATCAATAAACAGTTTATTTGGCAGCTCCTTTTTGTTTTTAGCTTGTTTACGACAATGGTTAAATAAAGCAAAGTATTCATGAATATTTTTTTGATAATAATGCCATATAGCCGATGATGACAGTCTATATCCTGATTGCTCATATATTAACATTTCAATCAATCGACCCGTTCTACCATTGCCGTCCCAAAAGGGGTGAATAAGCTCAAAATAGTAATGAGCCAAACTCGCCCGAATGATCACATGCTGATTAATAATAGCAGGGCTATTCAACCATTCAATCCACGCTTGTAACAGGTATTCAATATCTTTAAGGCACTTGGGTGGTTGATAGCGTCCTCCATGCTCTGCATTACCGACATAGGTCTTTTGCCATTTTTCATTATCTCTAAACTGTCCGACTGGGTTATGCCCCTCATCTAAGCCTTGCGATACTAAAGCATGTAGATGTGTAATATCTGCTAATAAGAATGGTTTGCCTTGTGTAGGCTCAAATTGTGGATTGCGCTGCTTATTCACCCATAGCAAAGCATCTTTTAGATTAAACAACCGTTTTTCGGCTGATTTTTGAATATCTTTTGGGGCAGTATGTAAGATATTACCCGTTTCTTCTTCGCTAAATTCTCCACCTTCAATAGTATTGGTACTGTAAACACTACTGACCAAAACCTTCTCTTGGATTTTGTCTAGAATTTGTGCTGCTTTTGGCGTTTTATTAAAACGTAATTGCGCATCATCAATGCGATTTAAAAGGGCTTCATCAGGTGAGCAGCCCAACGTAAATGTGAATGAGCCAGACCGATAGGTCATGACTCTAAGCGTGCTATCATCAATCCACTCTTTAGATTGCTCTGCCATAATAATGAACCGTAATTTGTCAAAGAAAATGTCAAAATAATTATCAGCTAAAGCCATTATAGAATAAAGGGTGTAGAAAAATATAGACTAAAAATGTCAAAGAAAATGTCAAGCTTTTTGACCAGTCAAGATGCAAAGCGCTTAAATGGGTGCAAAACAGGCGCAAATAATGTGCGTTTTTCGTGCGTTTTCTTGCACTGTGCCTAATGGGTCTTATCCGACTTGCCAGCTTATCGCGTGTCTGTGGCTGATCCTGTAATGCGATGATTTCATCTGTTTTCTTGGTGCCTTGGTGCTTGCTTGGTTCCGCTATAACGGTGTGCTGATATCGGTTTGCGAGTTTGGCACCAAGAGCAAAAACGCCTTTTTTGGTGCTTAACTTTTCGCTTCTTGGTGCCACATTTCCCTAATTAAGTTTCCTGACGCTGTTAGGTTTCCGTCCTCACGCCTTTGTGCATATAGGTATTTCCACTTTATGGACTTCTAAAACTGACAAAAATATTTCCTTTTTTTCGTCAATTTCCTGTATTTTCCCTCACCTTTAACAGCGTCAGTGCTGATACCAAAATCAAATTGCACTTTGCTTGCATGGGGTTAAATTGCCGCGCGCATCATACATTGAATTTTTGCACGAAGAAAAAATGACCGATCTTCCTTATAAATCTCACATACAGACTTGCCGAGTAATGTCGAATACCCTTATGATGGTCATATTTTATCTAAGATGGGTATCACCTCATTGCTAACGTACCATCTAAAAACTCTATCCTTGCTCAACAAACAATAAGACAATTCCATGACCAAAAATTTCTCTCAAACAGCGGCTTTCATCTGGTCTGTCGCTGATCTATTACGCGGTGACTTTAAGCAATCTCAATACGGCCGCATCATCCTGCCATTTACGCTATTGCGCCGTTTAGAGTGTGTATTAGAAGATACTAAAGCCGCTGTCGTTGCAGAGAGTCAACGTATCGCTGAGAAAGGTTTGCCAGAGGAAGCACAAGAAAAATTCATCATGCGTGCCAGCAAGCGACCGTTCTACAATACCTCGCCGATGGATCTCAGCAAGATGGGTCAAAGCGATATCAAAGATAACCTCAATACTTACGTGCAATCTTTCTCTAAAGACGCACGTGAGATATTTGAGCACTTTAAGTTTGAAGAGTTTGTCGGTCAGCTAGCCGATGCCAACTTGCTGTATAAAGTCGTGCGGATGTTCGCCACTACTGATCTTAGCCCTGAGACGATATCTAACCATGAAATGGGCTTTGTGTTTGAAGAGCTGATCCGCCGCTTTGCTGAAAGCTCGAACGAGACCGCAGGGGAGCATTTCACCCCGCGCGATATCGTCCGCTTAACTACCTCACTGGTATTTATGGAAGACGATGACGCCCTGACCAAAGACGGCATTATTCGCACCATCTATGATCCTACAGCAGGTACGGGCGGCTTCCTATCCTCTGGTATGGAATACGTGCTAGAGCTGAACCCTGATGCGGTCATGCGTACCTATGGGCAAGAGCTAAACCCTGAGTCTTATGCCATCTGTAAAGCTGATATGCTGATCAAAGGGCAAGAGGTGAATAACATTAAGCTGGGCAATACTTTGTCTAGTGATCAGCTGGTCGCTGAGAAATTCGACTATATGCTATCGAACCCGCCGTTTGGGGTCGATTGGAAAAAAATATCAGGTGAGATCAAAGACGAGCACGAGCAAAAAGGCTTTGATGGTCGCTTTGGGGCTGGCTTGCCGCGCGTGTCTGATGGTTCGCTATTGTTCCTGATGCATCTGCTTAGCAAGATGCGTCCGATCACTACTAATGAGCAAGAAGCTAGTAATGGTCAAAATAGCAACCAGAATAACAACCAAGGCAGCCGTATCGGTATTATCCTAAATGGTTCGCCGCTATTCACGGGCGGCGCAGGGAGTGGCGAGAGCGAGATTCGCCGTTATATCCTTGAGGCCGATTTATTAGAAGCCATCATCGCCCTGCCTACCGATATGTTCTACAACACGGGTATCGCGACCTATGTATGGGTACTCAGCAATAAGAAAGCGCCTGAGCGTAAAGGCCATGTGCAATTGATCGATGGTAGTAACCTATACAGCAAGATGCGTAAATCATTAGGTTCTAAGCGCAATGAGATGAGCGATGACGATATCAAGACCATTATCCGTAGCTTTGGTGACTTTGAAGTGGTTGATGCGCGTGTGTTAGATAAGCCAGAAGCCGTGAAGTCTAATCGTGGTCGTCAGTCTGCCAGTCCTAAAGCTGAGCCTGCTAAGACTTTCGCCAGTAAGATATTTGCCACCCATGAATTTGGCTATCGCCGCATCACCATTGAGCGTCCGCTACGTCTATCCGCTCAACTATCTGATGATGCTATCGAAACCTTGCGTTATGCGCCTAAACCGTTTGATATGGTCATGCCAGCGCTGTATGAGGCATTTGGTAGTCACTGGACGACTGATAGCGAAAATAATACTGACAATAATAACTATGGCGACTTATCAGCGGTCACCTTAGAAGCGCGTGCAATGATTAAGGCCGACTTTAGCGAGCTAAAAGAAAAGCAAATTAAAGATGTGCTTGATGCCAAACTTTGGCAGGATCAGCTTGAGATTATGAATAAAGCCAAAGCCTTGCAAGCGGCTATCGGTGAAAATCAATTCGATGACTTTAATGAGTTTGAAAAAGTGTTTAAACAAGCGTTAAAAGATACTAATGTGAATCTTGATGCTAAAGAAAAGAAACAGCTGCTAGATGCGATCACTTGGAAAAATTCTGAAGCAGAACCCGTCATCAAAAAAGCGGTCAAGGTTGCCAATCCGCTCTATGGTGCGTTTAGCTATAAGCCTACCGCGACTAATCAAAAAGCAGACAAGCCAGCCAAAATTGTAGAGTTCCAAACCGACAGCGACTTACGTGATTATGAAAACGTGCCGCTGAATCCTGAGGTGACGACCACTGAGTTGATCGAAAGTTACTTCGCCCGTGAAGTACAGCCACATGTGCCTGAGGCATGGATCAATGCCGATAAGACAGATACTATCGATGAAGAGATTGGCATTGTGGGCTTTGAGATACCGTTTAACCGTCACTTCTATGTCTATGAGCCACCGCGCCCGCTGGCTGATATCGATGCGGACTTGGATGCTGTCAGCAGCGAGATTATGCAGTTATTGGGTGAGGTGCATTCGTAATGGCTAGGCTTCTTGAATATGAAAACTATAAAGATTTAAATGGTGTAAAAATTCCTGATTCATGGGAGTTAAGCAAAGTAAAGCACCTAGGTAATTACTTAAATGGATTTGCTTTTAAACCTACGCACTGGACTGATAAAGGCATTCCAATTATTAGAATACAGAATCTAACTAACCAAGATGCAGATATAAATAGAACCTCTTTTATTGCTCCTGAGCGCTATCATGTTTTCAAAGGGGATATATTAATTTCTTGGTCTGCAACTTTAGATGTATATATTTGGCAAAAGGAAGAGGCTTGGCTAAATCAGCATATATATAAAGTCAAAGTAAATAGAAATAAAATTATAGAAAAGTATTTCTATTGGACTGCAAAATGGTTTATGGGAGAGTTGAACGAATCATCGCATGGCTCAACTATGCAGCATTTGACGACAGATAAATTTGGTAGTTTTAATGTGCCGCTTCCACCTATTAGTGAACAGCACTTAATTACCAATTTTCTTGATTATGAGACCGCCCAAATCGATACCTTAATCAAAAAGCAACAAACCCTTATCCAACTGTTAAAAGAAAAGCGCCAAGCGGTTATTAGTCATGCCGTGACTAAAGGCTTAAATCCTGATGCACCGATGAAAGGTTCAGGCGTTGAATGGTTGGGGGAAGTGCCTGAGCATTGGGAAGTAACCAGAATAAAATATATTACCTCTATGTTTGAACAGGGTTGGAGTCCTCAATGTGATTCTCGTCCAGCGACAAGTGATGAATATGGCGTTTTGAAAGTGGGCTGTGTTAACTATGGCAGTTTTCACTCAATTGAGAATAAAGCTTTGCCGCCTGAGTTGCAGCCAAGGTTACAGTACTTGATAGAAAAGCGTGACTTATTGATTTCACGAGCAAACACGAAAGAACTTGTTGGAAGTGCGGCAGTAGTTGATCAAGACTACAACAATCTACTTCTATGCGATAAGTTATATCGTTTGCGATTCAATTCGAATATACAGCCTGAGCTGATAGCACTATACCTTTCTATTGAGCCTGTCAGAGAACAGATTGAGCTACAAGCTTCAGGGGCTAGTTCTTCTATGCAGAATATTAGCCAAGATATTATTAAAGAGTTGCCATGCTTCTTATTACCAAATGAAGAAGCTCATGAGTTATTAGATTATATTAATGAAAAAATGAAGGTTTTTGATAATCTAGTTTCAGAAGCACAAAAAGCCATTCAACTCATGCAAGAACGTCGCACTGCTTTAATATCGGCCGCCGTCACGGGGAAGATTGATGTTCGGGGCTGGGTTGCGCCTGATATTTAAAATATTGTAAGTTGAAATCCATTTGCATTTTATATTAATAAACTATAGTAGCTCGTAGTGTGTTTATAGAATAAAGAATAATAGGAAATACAATGAGTAATATTTTACGTGACTTACCAACGCTTTATGATAAAGCTCAAGGACTTCAAAATATCTTGATTTCTAGAGCTACTGGTGGAGATGGTAATAATAGCGATTATGCCATATTAAGAAAAACGATTTTAGAATCGCAATTTAATACTTTAGTGCCAGACTTCGTTAGACACGCAAGGGATTTAAACCAGTTTTGGCAGATGATAAAGCATAGGTATGGCTCATATGCGGAACGTAGAGAGTTTATCTATAGCGAGTTTCAAAATTTAATTGAAGCAATAGAATTTGATAAGTCAGGAATGAGTCCTGCCTTTGAGAAATCCATTGAAGTTATAAACTCTGGCTATATCGATGGAATGTGGAAGAAAGCTATAGACCGTAAAGTCAATGACCCAGAGGGTGCAATCACTTTATCTAGGAGCCTTATTGAATCTGTCTGTAAACACATTTTAGATCTTGAGCGCGTTTCATATGATAAGAATTCTGACTTATCAGAACTGTATAAAAGAACCTCTGAGCTGTTAAAAATGTCTGCTAGCCAATATGAGACAAACTTGATCTTCAAACAAATTCTTGGTGGATGCTCAGGTATAGTCAATGGTTTGGGTCAATTGCGAAACAGTGTTGGTGACGCTCACGGACAAGGTGTTATTAATATTAAGCCAAAGCCAAGACATGCAGAATTAGCAGTCAATCTAGCAGGCTCAATGTCACACTTTCTATTATCTAGCTATGAAGAAAGTTTTAAAGGTAGATAGTTATTTAAAAGCACTTTTCGAAAAAAAATAATACTATAAACGGACTTAACATGACCGATACCACCTACGAATCTGTCTTCCAAGCCGATATCGTCACTCAAATGCAAGCACAAGGCTGGCAGTTAGGCAGTCCTAGCGGCTATTAGGTAGCGCCGCTAGTATTTGGTGGCTATGAATAATTAATCTAAATCATGCAAGAACGTCGCACCTTTGAAGGCGAGTGAGGTTTCAGTGTGGAGTATACCTATGGATGCTAGTGTTTGGACTCAGATAATAATGGCATTCTGTGCATTTATTGGTATTAGCTATAAGATAATAACTGATAGAATTTCTGAAAAAAAAGGCGATTTAGAGAAGACAAAGAGTGTGCTTGATAGACAGGAGTGTATTAAGAACAGTAAGAAGTATCTGCAAGACTTAGAGATAAATAATATAACGTATCTAAAAGGCTTTACGTGGGAGCAGGTTGAAGTACTTTTGAGGAAAGATTTGCGATTAATAACCATTTCAGAATTAAGATTTCTAAATAAAGATAAGTTAGTCGTCATTCGTAACGACGAAATTATCATACCGACCAAGATGTATATTTTGAAGAAAAAGTGTTTAAGCATTCGTGCTTGTATGATTGTGGGAAACTTCATATTCAGTGTTATAGCGGTTGGTTGGGCAATATTCAACTACTCTTTATTTTCTATCGTATCTGCTTCATTTTATATATACATGTTATTTGCTGAAGTAATAGCTATTCATCACTTTGAAAGCTTGACCAGTTTTGACTTAATTAAAAAGTCTGGAGATATGGCAAGAAATACTATCGTGGTCTCTACAGATTTTGATAGAGAGGTATAGTGAGATGAAAAAGCAGAAAATTAAATATCGCAAAATACGCGGCATCAACCGCCGTAAGCGTGCTATTGAGCAATGGGGTGATAGCCGTAAGAGCCTTAATACTGATCTACTAACTCAAGAAAAAAGAAACTACGTTAAGTTTAGAGTACAACCATGGTCACGCTTGGCTTTAGGTAATAGTATTTATCCTGAGCCAACAGGCGACTGTGAGTATTTACTGATTAAAAACTTGCAAAAAATCTATCAGTCATGGCAAAACACTTTAGAGAGTATGCAAACTCATTACTATCTACAAATCTGGCTATATGAAGAGTACATTAGTCGCTCACAAGTGGTTTGTGCGATAGAAGATTATAAAGACTTTTATATAAATACCTTTGAGCCAGTAGATGAACAGCCCAAAAATGGTATCCAAAGCTCTATTCACTACAATGCAAACACTGCTAAGTACTTAGATTGCCATATCTGGCAGCTTAGTCGGCATATTGGAGCTTATGATATGACCGATGAGTACGACATAGAAATACTGCAAGAGACTGACCCTAGCAGAATTATAAGAACAGAAGTTATCGAAGGTAGAGAGTATCAGATCATTGAAATCAATAAAGTGTGGCTGATCTCATAAGCCCAACTTATAACTTAATAATAAGAGTCAAACCATGACCCAGACCAATACTGCTATGAATACGCAAAATGTCACCTACGAATCTGTCTTCCAAGCCGATATCGTCACTCAAATGCAAGCGAAAGGCTGGCAACTGGGTCATGCCAGCGGCTATACGGCTGAGACCGCACTATATGAGCAAGACGTGCTCGACTTTGTGCAGAGCACCCAGCCGCAGGAGTGGGAGAAGTTTTGTCGTACCTTTCCTATTGATTCTGAGCGCCACTTTATCAGCGCATTGGTGAAGCAACTGAACAAGGCCGATGAGCAAGCTACCGATAGAGCCTCGCGCACCTATGGCACGCTTGGCATACTGCGTCATGGCCTCAAGATTCGTAATGCGCGCTTTTCGTTATGTCAGTTCAAGCCTGAGCACAGCCTCAACCCTGAGATCATGGCACGCTACGAGGCCAATATCTGCCGCGTGGTTCCTGAGGTGGTGTATAGTCCGCATGCCAGCCTAAAGGGTAGTCCAAAAGGCGAAACAGACGGTAAAGTCGCTAAGCGTAACCGTATCGACATCGTGCTCTTCGTCAATGGTTTGCCTGTGACCACGATGGAGCTAAAGTCGGAGTTTAAGCAAGCGGTACAAAATGCCATTACTCAGTATAAGCGTACACGCCTACCTAAAGACCCTGATACTAAAAAATCTGAGCCGCTACTGACGTTTAAGCGTGGCGCACTGGTTCACTTTGCAGTCAGTCAATATGAAGTCTATATGACCACGAAGCTGGCAGGCGAGAACACGTACTTCTTACCGTTTAACAAAGGTACAAGTGAGGGCAGTGCGGGTAATGACGTGCCAGCCGATAGCAGTCGCTATGCCACCGATTATCTATGGAATGAAGTATTAACGCCTGATAACCTGCTGGCAATCCTTGGGCATTTTATGCACTTGCAGATCGAAGAGGAAGAGGACGCGATTGGCCGCAAGTCCAAACGCGAGACCATGATGTTTCCGCGCTATCATCAGTGGGATGTGGTGACTAAGCTTGTTAATGCGGCCATTGATGAGGGGGCGGGTCAAAAGTATCTCATTCAGCACAGCGCTGGCTCGGGTAAGTCTAACTCTATCGCATGGACTGCCCATCAGCTATCCACCTTATACAACAGTGACGGCGATAAGCAGTTTCATTCAGTCATTGTCATCACCGACCGTACCGTGCTTGATGACCAATTGCAGGACACCATTTATCAGTTTGAACATGCCGATGGCGTGGTCGGTAAGATCAATAGAAAAGAGAGTGACGGCTCAAAGTCTGAGCAGTTAGCTAGCGCATTGGTGAACTCACAGCCGATCATTATCGTGACCATTCAAACCTTCCCGTTTGTACTCAAAGCCATTGAAGACTCAAGTGTGCTTAAGTCGCGCCGCTACGCCATCATCGCCGATGAAGCTCACTCGTCACAGACAGGCTCTACCGCACGCCAGCTCAAAGAAGTGCTGGTCTCAGGTGATATAGAGAGTAAGCAAGGTCATACTACTGAGAATGACGCGCCGCTATCTAGCGAAGATATATTAGACGCCACACTTGCCGCCCGCCGTAGCAGCCCTAACCTAAGCTATTATGCCTTTACCGCCACGCCTAAACCAAAAACCATTGAGCTGTTTGGCCGTTTGCCCAATCCTGACTTGCCAGCTTCTAAAGATAACCTGCCAGCGGCTTATCATGTCTATTCCATGCGCCAAGCCATCGAAGAGGGCTTTATCTTAGATGTGCTTAAAAACTACACCAACTACAAAGTGATGTATCAGCTCACCCAAAAGCTGGCCGCTGCTGATGATGAAGTTGATGCTCGCCGCGCCAAGATTAAGCTGAGTAGCTGGGTGCGCCTTCATGAGCATAATATTGCGCAGAAAGTTAAGATCATCATTGAGCACTTTAACGACAATATTAAAGGCTTACTTGGCGGACAAGCCAAAGCCATGGTAGTAACAGGCTCACGTAAAGAAGCGGTACGCTATAAGATAGCCTTTGATAATTATATTGCAAATAGTGGCTATCGCGGCATCAATGCGATGGTTGCGTTCTCAGGGGAAGTCACCTTTAATGATAATGATCCTGATAGCGACGCACTGCTTGGCGAGAAGTTCACCGAGCATAATATGAATATTGGCCTCAAAGGCCGTGATATGCGTAAAGCCTTTGACAGTGATGACTATCAAGTGATGCTAGTCGCTAACAAGTTCCAGACGGGCTTTGACCAGCCCAAACTGTGCGCCATGTACGTGGATAAGAAGCTCACAGGCGTGGACTGCGTACAGACCCTTTCACGGCTGAACCGTACTTATAAAGGCAAAGCAGAGAGCGGTACGTTTGTGCTCGACTTCTTTAATGATCCTGACGATATTTTGGAAGCCTTCCAACCATACTATGAGACCGTAACCTTAGTGGATGTGTCTGACCCTGATCAGGTGTTTGATCTGTATGAGAAGCTGCGTGCCAGCGGTATCTTTTTATGGAATGAGGTAGAGCAATTCGTTGATGCTTTCTATAGTAAGCACAAGTCTAACGCGGCCATTAGCAATATCTGCAAGCCAGCGGTCGAACGTTGGCAAAAACGCTACAGCCAAGCACGTGAGCAAGCACAGCACGCCAAAGCAATGCTTGAGCGTACCAAAGCCACGGGCGATGTGGTACTGATGACCAATGCTGAGAATGACTACAAAGGCTTTAAGGCCGATCAAGATGCGCTAGAAATCTTTAAAAAGGATTTAGGCACTTTTACCCGCCAGTATGAGTTTATGTCGCAAATCGTGGACTATGACGACAAAGAATTAGAAAAGCTGAGCCTATACGCGCGTAACCTACAGCCGCTACTACGTGAAAGTGTGGACAATGAAGATGATATTGATCTAACCAACATCGTCATGAGCCATTACCGTGTCTCAAAACTGCACCAGCAAGATCTAAAGCTACAAGAGGGCGGCGGCGAGCTGGAAGCTGGCGGCGGTGCTGGTACTGCCAAACCTAAGGATAAAGAAGAAGAGCTGTTGTCAAAAGTCATTAATCGATTGAACGAAGTGTTTGCTGGCGAGGACTTTACCGATAAAGACATGATCAATTTCCAAAACACCATTTGGGATAAGGTCACAGAAAATGAGATCGTGGTAAAGCAGTTTAGTAATAACAGTACCGATCAAATCATGTTAGGTGGCTATCCTGATGCCGCTATGGACGCGCTATTTGAGAGCCAAGAAGCCTATGAAGGTATGACCATGCACCTACTGTCTCATCCTGATCAGTTTAAGAAGTTTATTCGTTTGATGCTTGATACGAAGCTGAGGGCTTAGGACTCAGAATAGGTTCTACAGAGAATAAGAGGTGGTTAAGGATAGTGTTTGTCTAGACGCATAAAAGCCTTTTTTCTGCTTCCTCTTGCTTCCTTTTTCATTCCATTATTCCGCTGTACGTATTGTACAATAAGCGATTGACGTGATTCCAATATTTCACAAAAGTCGTTTCTTGCTTCCTAATTCTCTTGCTTCCACGGTTTTGCTTCCTGATTTATGGGATCAGAGATAGTAAATGACGGCAGTTAGGAGGGGTAATCCAAGTTTGGATTAGGGTTTAGTTATCAATAAATATACCGTTATCAAGAAAAAAGGCAGACGATACACATCTGCCTTTCATTATTAGATTGGGTTTGGACATAATACGAAGATACTACATCTAAATTTGTCAACTTACTCATTTTGTTATCTAGCGTCTCAAGATATGCTTAATAGATGCTTTCGGCTATTGGCATCATTCGCTCATAAAAATGCTTGTCACCTGTTTTATCACTACCACATAGCACTACTGCTTGCCTATAGGGTCGAATACATAAAGTGCCTTGTATGGCTTACCAGCGTGTTGAATATCTAAGAACAGCTGCTTAAGCTGCTTAAGTTGGCTGTAACCTACAATAGGTGTGCGATTGGCTTAAGATAGGTGTTTGCTTAGCGTTGCTTAAACTGCTTAAATTCGTTTCAATTTGGCTTGCCTTAAATTAAGTTTAAGCACTTTGAGCAAGTTTAAGATTTAAGAGTCTTAATTAGAAATCCCTAACTATAAAGGCTAAAGGTTACTTAAGCAGTTTAAGCAAGTTTTCTTAAGCGTTAATACTATTCGTGTAGTTTAGGGTTGATAAATATCACCTTGCTACGACCTTCCATTTCTTGCGTGATGTGTTTGGCAGACTCTAATTTGTCTAACTCAATCTGTAATAACTTTGTGCTTTTACGCATAGGATTAGGTGCATTATTAGCAATATAAGTTCTATTTAACTTATTAGTATTTTTAATCTTAGCTTTATCTACTAGCCAGCTACTTAGCCTCTCGCTATCGTTCTGCTCACCTGTTGATGGTGCATCTAGGTAGCGTAGGCGTTCGACTGTAGAATACTCTACCAACATAAAGGCGCGTGTTATATCGTCTATAGTGATAGTATTACGCCCCTCAAAGAATACTATCAACGATGCGATTCGGCTTGCGTTTTCTGCCATACGTGAGGCATAGGCCTTTAAATACTCTAGTTGTTGTCCATTTGCTTGACGGTTTTCTATACCTTGTTTAAGGTTACTAAATACTTGTTTTGTGTGGTCGTTTTCCCATTGTATTTTGATGCGCTGCGGCGTGCCTGTACTATCATTCGGCTGGCTTGCTGGCAATGGGTCAAGTAAGGCATGACAGCGTGACCAGTATTCTATTAAATTAGAATTGTTATACGGATTGTCACTATTGCGCTGCTCATCATTCCAAACCCTTTTGCCGCGTAAGTCCTCAGGGCAAGCGATAAGCGCCCGTGCCAAAAAACCTTGCCCGTTCATTAGTGGGTCGGTCAATGCTGGCTCCAATATCACGCGCTGACCTTGAAGCAATAGTGTCATACGAACGTCATAAGCATCGGTGCGCGGTGTAGCGTGGGCTGACTTTTGAGAACGTTGTCTTGATACTCTGCCGTCACTATGTAACTTGGTGATAGCGCCTAGTGCATTACCTGCAGTATCACCTTTCATAGTGTGACCGTTAAAAAATTGTCCTGCTTCATCGGTTGACCATGACGCGTTACTAATCTCACCATCAACAAACTTATCTAAGATAGGTTCAATCGTTGCATCATCAAAAACGGTTTTGGGGTTGGTAGGCTTTGGCGTATTGTTTAGGTATTCTTTTAATTCAGCACCCTTTAATCCTACCTTGTCATTTTCCCATACTTCTAGGTCTTGCAGATATTTCTCATACTGTTGGCGCTCATGCTTCTCTATTTTAAAGTGAGTTAAACCCATTACTTGCGTTTTACCGCTACCGCTTTCCCCCTCTGTGATTAATATAAGGCTGGCTGGTATGTGACCATGCCCCATAGGTGCATCAATGAAACGTTGTCCCATGTGTGCCAACGCCCCCAAAACGCATTGACCTGCCATCGCAAGCGGTACTTGTGCGTAATACGCCACGGCTTCAATGACTTGTCTTAATAAGCCCGTGAACGCGTTTATAGGATAGGGTGTTGGCCTGCTTGGATCATTGGCTAAGGGTTCAGGTTCACCCCATGCCAGCACTTCAAGCTCGATAGTGTCCGCATCTGCAATAAGGTTTTTTATTAAGTCACCCTCATTCAGTCTGCAAATAATGTCATCTATGGTTATATGAGCAATAGCATTTATACCTGCCAGCCGGTTAACAAGCCTATCCTTGTGCTGGGCTGTGTCCATAATATGAATGGTTTTGACTTCGCTAAAGTGTCTTAACGTCATATCAAACATGTTAGGGTTGAGGCACGCTAAAACAGTGAGATTAGGGTCGCTGCTGCTTAAATTAGCGTATAACGAGACGGCATCACTTAAACTAGTCACTAGCCACCAGTCACTGTCACGGCTCATTGAGCCGATAGCATAGGCACTAGCTTGTGTGTTGTCGGATATAATAGGAAATTTGTCGCTGTTGGGCTTATGCGCTGCTATGTTTACGGGTTCGGCTTTATTGTTGACCATGATAAGCCCATAACTGCCTTTAGTATCAGGTAACTTTCCGCCTTTGCTATTGCCACCTCTCATGCTAATATCATCATCTAGATAGCGTGTTTTATCGATGTGATTGGTTGGTAGCCTTAAATCATCCTGCAAGCTGTCTAACTGGCTCAAATCAGCATCTTGAGCGCGTTGTTCAGGTGTTGCATTATCAATATCAGCAATATAGCCAATGAAGCCGCCCATGTTGTCCGCATGGGCTTTTTCTTGGCTGTCAATTTGTAGTGTAGTGGTCATCTATTCCCCCTTGCTTGCGACTGGTTCGGCTGGCATGTGGCTCTATATCTCTTGTAGTAGGTTTTCATAGGCTGCTTATCCCTATAATGGAGATTACAGGTTGGTTTGGCTGGCAAGCTATCAATGACAGTAGCAAGCCAATACCTGCTACCCATACCATGAATATGATAAAGCTAAGTAGTGAGCCACGCTTATGTGGCTGGCTGGTGCTGGGTTGCCCATGGCGGGGCTTTAGATTGGTTTTGTTATCATTACTCATGGTCTGTTGCCTCCTGTAGTGCTGATAATATGCCGTCTAATTGGTCGCTTAAGTCTTCACTGATAGTGGCATTACCTGATAACGCCATGATGACCGAATTAATCACACCACCTGATACCGCGCAATCTACTTGTACGGCTTGCAGCGCCATTGCTAAATGACCTGCATCAATACCCAATAACACTATCTGCTCATTGATACTTTCTAACTGGTCGGCTGATACTACTATTTGATTACTCATTGATTGCTACCTCGTCTTGTAAGATTAGCTTACCCATGATGTCCGCGCTTACTTTGCTGGCGTGCTCGCTTTGAGCAAACAAGGCAGACCTGACAGCAACGATTATTCCCTTACTTGCTGGGTCGGCTGTCTCGATAAGGTTCAAGGCATAAGCAAGGCTTTCACAATCATTCGATACGTCTTGTATGTAGTCGTCCACATGGCACAGCGTATAAGTGTCCACTGCCACTAGGCGCGGAGCTAAGACTTCTAATGGTTCGGTTATGCTCATTTAGTTCACCTCGCTGTCGGTAGTATTGGCTGGCTGGGCTATCCAATAACGCTTAAACCGTTTGCCATTTTGCGTGACCATTTCATCATCAATGCTCACACCACTAGCGCGTAACTGACTGATCCGTTGAGCCAAACAAGTGATTTGATAAAGACGGATAGAGTCCCATATGGTGATAGTTGCGCCTGTCATTAGGTGCGCCATAATAATTTGACTATAGGTTTGTTTAGTTGGCTGTTTTGAGGTAGTCATGGCTTATACCTCGCTAGTAGTTGCGGCATGGCTGGCAAGCCATGCATTAATATCAGACAAGCGCCATAGACTAGCCCGTCCGATTTTTACGGGGGCTGGGAATTTATCTTGATTGATTAGATGGTAGATGTGCTTAGCACTAAAGCCTGTGATACCGCGTGTGGCGGCTTTTGCGGTGATAGTGCGCTGTTGGCCTGATCTAGTGGTATAAGTTTTGGCTTTACGCTCAGGTTGATTGGCAAGGTCTGCCATTCTTAGATGTTGATCGACTAAGTTCATAATAGTTCACTCCATAGCGGGGTTAGTTATAGCCAGTAATTGGCTTCGCTATGAGATGAATGTTAAGGGGTGGGGGTTTTTGCAGCACCCTAGCTGAGGTGGTTTCACACCTCAACTGAGGTATGGATTTATTTCGGGGTAGTAGCTATCAAGGTTTAAATGCTTTCTTTTTTGTTTGCTCTAAAGTCGTTTTTACATCTCTAAAACGCATTTCTAAAGTGGTTTTACCTTGCCCATAAATTGATTTATCAGCAATCTTACCAATAATTACCGCTTCACTGGTAAATGGTGGTCTATCGCCTTCTATCTTTGGGACAGTCATCAATTCTAGTAGTAACCCTATAGTCGTTTGATAGCTCTTTTCGTTGCGGTCACTTAATATATCGCTGGTATCAGCTTGCTCTTTTAACTGGTCATTAAGCCTATTTACCTCTTGCTCTTGCTGTTTTATCTTCTTATTGGCGGCTGTTAGTGTTTCAGTATGCTGATATTTTAGGTTAGCCTTTTCAGCTTCTAACTGTTCGATTGTAGACTCTAATATTTCTATTTTGGTTTTACTATCCATGTGCTCAATCTGCATCTTATTTAAATACTCTTCTAAATCCTTTTTAAGTACACCAACTTTATCATTATCAATCTTTATAGTATTTTGAGTATTCAGATTGCTAAACAAGGGTGATCGCCCACCAGTTGTAAATAAAAGAGCATCGCCTTCTTTGGGCGTGATACCTTCAGGCGCATTATTACGAATGTAGCAAGAGTTCAATTGATAAATAATAGCTTCGCCTATATTCATCTCTTCTAAAAAACCTTTAAAAATTCCTACGGCTTCGCTACTATTTCGAAAATTAAAGTAACCACTCACTTGTATATGACGTGATTGATATTCGCTTTTATGTTGAAATTCCCATGTTGCCCATCCTTCATATTCGAAAACTATCGGTATATTTTTTTCCTTTATGAATTTAAGGGTTTTATCTTGGTTGAAGTCTCTATCTGTCTTTTCATTCAAATACTCAACCACTTCTTCAATACCCATCAAACGACTATATAAGTCCACATTCGCACCCTCACACCCCTAAAGAAAAAAAGGTGCAAGGCGCTGACAGCTAAGGGTGCGGTTGCTGTCGTTCGGGTAATTAGTCCTAGCCTTGCAATCGGTTGTGACAGCAATTAACGCTATCAAGTTCGGCTTGCCAGCCCAATGCTGGCGATCATGAGTAAAGCGATGTTGTTAAATGTTGTTGTTAAAGCTGCTCGGCAAGTTTGGCCAGTACCTCAGGTGATACGCCTTGCGTCTGTAAGCTCTTTATCAAAATATCCTTGTCATGCAACGCTATATCAGTGGCTTGCTCACTTCTACTATCCATTTCTTTAGCCAGTTCATCAGGAGTCAGTAAATCAAAGCTGATCGCCTTGCCAGCACGTAGGTCATCAAGATAGTTTGCCCATCGGTACATCATCATTTGGCGCTCAGCTAGATGCTCTGATAAGTCATAGCGCCGTCTGACACTCGATTGCTCTAAATGGGCGAGCTGTATCTCTATCAAACTTTCAGAAAATTGCAGCTCATACAACCCCGTGCTGGCAAGCTGCCTAAAACCGTGGCCAGTCATCTTAGGGTAGGGATCGCCTGTGTAACCCATACGTTGTAATGCCTGATTAAACCATGCTTCACTATAGGGTTTGTTTGACTCAAAGTTATAGAATACATAGCCTGTATGTTCGGTTAAGGGTCGCATACGCTCGATGATAGCCATTGCTTGCGGTGACAGAGGGATAATATGATCTTGTCGCATTTTCATCTTAGCGGCTGGAATACGCCATACGCTTTTATGATAATCAATCTCTGACCATTCAAAGTGCCTAAGCTCTTTGGTGCGCACAAAGCACAGTGTCATCAGCTGTAAACCTGCTACGGTCTGCTCATGAGCGTTTGGGTGATTACTAATATATTGATCAATATTGCGGAGTAGGTCGGGGAATTGGTGCTGCTCTACCGCTTTCATACGTTCGGCTTTATGCGGTCTAAGTGCCTTGTTACGTCCAATAGCAATATTAGTAATATCATAACCTAGCGTATTAATAGCATACTCAAAGATGGCGCTAATCAACCCCATACACTTATGCGCGGTCTCTGAGGTGTGTTTGCCTTGCTGCTCGAAAGTCACTTGAATAGCAAGCCCTGTCTTAATGATGTCTTGCGCGGTGATGGCACCAATAGGGTATGCGCCTAAGTGCTTCAAGATATGATTGTCCAAAAACCCTTGTAGCTTTTGTACATTCTTGGTCGTGGTCTTAGACTTTTCATCTATATAGCTTTTGGCAATGGCTTTGAATAGGTCCTTTTGCTCAAAGTTATTTTTCTCGATGCTTTTATGGGCGGTGGGGTCGATACCATCAGCAAGCAATGCTTTTGCCTTGTCACGTTCGATACGCGCTTGCTTGAGCGATACTTGCGGCTTGAATGAGGGGTCAATGGCTTGCTTTGATGATTTATAGATACCGATTTGATAGGTTTTTTGTTTGGGCTGAATATCTTTGTCCGATTGATAGCGGTATGACATTTGCCAAAATAATGAACCGTTAGGGTGTTGTATCAGATATAAGCTATTGCCATCACTGTGACGGGTGACCTTATCGGGTGCTGACTGCTTGGCGATAGACTTTACGCCATTGTCAGTGAGTAGGTAGTCTTTTCTCTTATTCATGCCAGCCCCAAAAGATGTTAAATGTTTTAACAACAGATTTAACAACATTCTATAGGTGCTACTAGGTAATGACAAGTAATAGTTAAAGACTTGATGTGTTGATAATAAAGGGTTTTGGAGGTTTGAGGTAATGCTAGGGAAGGGTGAAATACAATGATTGGTGCGCTCGGCGGGAATCGAACCCACGACCCTCGGCTTCGGAAACCGATACTCTATCCAACTGAGCTACGAGCGCATCATAACAACGGCATCTTGTATTAAACAACATAACGCTTAAACGAGGTTATAAGCGGTATCAGGTGTCGAAAAATAAAGACCGCTTAGTCTAACAAATAAAAGTCATAAAGCCAATAAATGAAGACAAGGATTGATGTTTTTTAAGAAAAAACAGCATAGTCATGAAACAGGCATGGCAATTTACCTGCCTTTTCCCTTATAATGACAGGGAGAATTCATATTTATAATCACCGATTACAAGTGTGCTGACACGCGGGATGGCTGTTTGCTATTGATGACGAGAGGTCATTAAAGGAGGACAGACAGAATGTCCGAGCCGTGCCAGCCTTTGTACATGTAATAAGAGAACGTGACGAATGAGAAAAGTAGTTATGTTATCGGCAGCTGCCATTCTAGGAATCGCTAGTATCGCGGTGAGCCAAGCTGAAGATGTGGCAGGGCCTTCTGTCACTGTTACTGACGTAGCAGAAGCGCAGGAAGTGGTAGAAAATGTTCCTCAAAAGCTAGGTAATGACACCCAAGCTGCGGCAGTGACGACAGAGAGCGAAGTTTCTCCTGATGAAGCCGCGCAAGTAGATGGCGCAGCTGTTGAAGAAACGGCCGCTGCAGCGCCTGCTGCTGAAGAAGAGCCCATTCCGCAAGATACACCGCAAGTGCAAAAACTGATTGCTTTATACCCTAATCTGATCGCACGTATTCAGCCTGTTGCCAATGTGTGCTTTGAAGATGATGACGTTTGTGATGTGACACCACGTGCCGCTGGCCCATCAGCAGGTGACGGACCTCGTGATGGTAAAGCTGTGTACAATGCTGTGTGTCAGACTTGCCACGGGGCAGGCTTACTTGGCTCTCCTATTTTTGGCGATGCTGGCGCTTGGGGGCCACGTATAGCAAAAGGTAAAGACACGTTATATACCCATGCTATCAATGGTTTTAACGCCATGCCTGCAAAAGGTGGTGCTGATATCCCTGATGAAGAAGTCCAAAATGCGGTGGACTACATGATTGATGGAGCAAGCTAATAAAATTTGCGATGTCTGTCTGTACAGCGCCTATTTCATTTGATGAGATAGGCGCTTTTTTAATGGTAACTGTTATTAATATACGCCTTCCAAGCCGCTGCAGTTGAAATTCATCCTCAACAGCCTCATTTCATGACAGTATCTTTTCTAGATAGTAGAGTGTGTTAAATATTTCACGGCGCTTTTGTCAGTGTCGTCGTTGAATGTTCAACACGGCCTATTATTCTAAAACCATTTTTTATATAAGTTTATAACAAATAAAGAGGTCTTCATGTCTGAGGTACCAGCACTTTCTATCCAGAACTTATCCAAAACCTATGACAATGGGTTTTCGGCGCTCAAGGATGTCAGTTTGACCGTCCCCCAAGGGGGGTTTTTTGCATTACTTGGGCCAAATGGTGCCGGTAAGTCAACGATGATTGGCATTATCAGCTCATTGTTTAAGCCCACCACAGGCAGCGTGAAGATTTTTGGCACCGACCTGCTAGAAAATCCTTCCATTGCCAAGCAGTATCTGGGCGTGGTGCCGCAAGAATTTAATTTTAATCAGTTTGAAAAAGTACAAGATATCTTGATCACCCAAGCAGGTTATTTTGGTATTCCTGCCAAAGAAGCGCGTCCACGGGCGAAGCGGCTACTGACAGCGCTTGGTCTATGGGACAAACGTGACAACAAATCACGTGAGTTATCAGGTGGTATGAAGCGCCGTTTGATGATTGCTAGGGCTTTAATTCACAAGCCCAAGCTGTTGATTCTTGATGAGCCAACCGCTGGGGTTGATATCGAGCTGCGCCGCTCTATGTGGGAGTTTATGCAGCAGATTAATATTGAAGAAAAAACCACGATTATTCTGACCACTCACTATCTTGAAGAAGCTGAGCAGTTATGTAAGCGCATTGCTATTTTGGATCATGGTGAAATTCGTATCAATACAGAGATGAAAGACTTATTGGCGCAGTTATCCGTTGAAACATTTGTTTTTGACTTAAATACACCGCTCACCCGTCAGCTGGCTTTGACAGGAGTGACGGGGATAGCACAACCAGATGATCAGACGCTGGAAGTCACCTTGACAGAAGGTGAGTCGTTAAACGGTGTCTTTGATCAGCTGTCTGAGCAGGACATCAGTGTGGCGAGTATGCGGAACAAAGCCAATCGACTAGAAGAGCTGTTTATGCGTTTAGTGGATAAAAACATTCAAAGTTCAGACAGTATGAAGGAGGCAGGGTTATGAGTCAGGAACTGATAGATCGCAATAAAACGGATCTTAGCAAAACCATGTCATGGAGTAAGAAGTGGATCGCTTTTCGTACTATTTGGTTTAAAGAGATTCGTCGAATCCTACGTATTTGGCCACAGACCTTGCTGCCGCCCGTTATCACAATGAGCCTGTATTTTGTCATCTTTGGTAAGATGATTGGCTCACGTGTGGGTGAGATGGGCGGTGTACCGTATATGCAGTTTATCGTGCCTGGCTTGATTATGATGTCTATCATTACCAACAGCTACTCCAACGTGGTTTCAAGTTTTTTTAGTGCCAAGTTTACAGCCAGCATCGAGGAGCTTTTGGTATCACCAGTCTCTAAGCATGCGATCTTGATGGGTTATATCAGTGGTGGTATCTTTCGCGGACTGGCCATTGGTGTCATTGTCTCAATAGTGGCGCTGTTCTTTACTGATCTTGGTATCGAGCATTTATTCGTGACGGTATTTACTGTACTTGGCACCTCTATTTTGTTTTCACTGGGCGGTTTTATCAATGCCGTATTTGCTCGCTCATTTGATGATATTTCTATCATTCCAAGCTTTGTGCTCACACCATTGACTTATCTTGGTGGTGTTTTTTATTCGATGGAAAATCTCTCACCATTTTGGCAAAATATTTCGCTTTTGAACCCTATTGTCTATATGGTCAACTCGTTCCGTTACGGCATCCTAGGCTATTCGGATGTCAATGTTTGGTATTCGATGGCCGCTATTTTTGTCTTTTGTGCGATATTTTATACCATCGCCTATCGCTTACTGAGTAGTGGCTCACGCGTACGCTTGTAAGGTTTTGGGCCAAAAGGTAGTGTGACTCATGTAAAGTTTGGGTCAAGGTACTCTCTATCGGACTGATTCGTAAAAGTTAGAGTACAATAAATTTTTAACGGTTTAATATTAGGAAGGTAAATGAGTATTCACGGCATCTTGGGTGAGCAAACCACCGACTATCCAACCACGTATAGCCCAGAGACGCTATATCCTATTGCACGCAGTATGGGACGTGACGCTATTGGCTGGCAAACAGATAAGTTAACGGTGGGTGTTGATTGGTGGCAGGCTTTTGAGATGTCGTGGCTTAATACACAAGGCGTCTCGCAGGTTGCTATCGCGCGCTTTAGTATCCCTGCCAGCTCACCATTTATCGTAGAGTCAAAGTCACTTAAGCTATATCTGAATAGTATTAATTTTACTGAGTTTGCCAGCTGGGACGACGTACAAGCGTTGATAACTAAAGATTTGTCTGCCTGTTTGCAAGCAGATGTGCAGGTCGCGCTGTTTGGCTTAAATGAGGATCTAAATGACAAAGCATCTGAGCTTTTAATTGCCCAGCCTGAGGGGGTTTGTATTGATGATGCGTTGTCAGACAGCACTGACAAAATCGCGTTAACTGAGCACCCTGATGCGTCGTTGCTGCGTCATCATGACACAGAAGTGAGCAGTACGAGGGCAGTAAGGGGGAGCAGTCAGCCTTATGCGTTCTACTCCAATCTACTGCGGAGTAACTGCCCTGTGACCAATCAGCCAGATTGGGGCACTTTAGCCGTTTCGATCAGGAGCGAACACCCCATTAATGAAGCCAACATGCTGCGTTATATATTGAGTTTTCGTCAGCATAATGGGTTTCATGAGCAGTGCGTTGAGCAGATATTTGCTGATTTGAGCAGATGCTATGCGCCAAGTGAGCTGATGGTGCGCGCTTGGTATACACGCCGCGGTGGTATCGATATCAATCCTTGCCGCGTTAGCGATATAAGCTTGCTGCCTAAGCCCAGCCGTTTGATTCGTCAATGAGTAAGTGCTATAGAGTTGGTGATAAATAAGCAGATACGATCAGCTTTATTAATAAAAAAGCGCCTATCTCTTCAGTGAGATAGGCGCTTTTGCTTGAGCAGTCTGTATTGAAAGGGCTACTTACCGCTTACTTTTGCCAATACGTCTTCACGGCTTAGCATTTGCTTCTCGGTCTCACGGCGATTGACGTACTCGTACTTGTCTTCTGCCAGATTGCGGTCAGAGACGACAATACGATGCGGAATACCAATCAATTCTAGATCTGCAAACTTAACGCCTGGGCGCTCGTTACGATCGTCAAGTAGCACATTGACACCTTGAGCTTTTAGCTCTTCATAGAGTGCCGTTGCCGTTTGCATGACTGTTTCTTCTTTTGACTTCATCGGTATGATGGCCACTTCAAAAGGCGCAATAGAGTCCTCAACGGTCGGCGTGGTTGGCCACATGATCCCGTTTTCATCGTTGTTTTGCTCGATGGCAGCGGCAATAATACGACTAACCCCAATACCATAACAGCCCATCATGAGAGTGACGGGCTTGCCGTCTTCACCCGATACCGTACAGTTCATCGCTTGTGAGTACTTATCACCCAACTGGAAAATGTGACCCACTTCGATACCGCGTTTGATTTTTAGGCTGCCTTTGCCATCGGGAGAAGGGTCGCCTTCTTGCACATTACGCACATCAACGATGCGAGTAATGCGCGTGTCGCGTGCCCAGTTCATACCGATTGTATGCTTATTGACTTCATTAGCACCGCAGACAAAGTCTGACAAGGCGGCGGCCGAGCGATCAACGAACACAGGCATGTCTAAGTCAACACCAATGTAGCCTTTATGCAGGCCAGCTGCCTTTAGCTCTTCATCTGAGGCGAGCGTTAATGGTACGTTGGCTTCTTCGATTTTTTCAGCCTTGATGGTGTTGAGCTGATGGTCACCGCGCAATACGACAGCGATCAGTTGTGGCTCATCGGCTTCGGTATGACCATGTACGATCAAAGTTTTAACCGTGGTCGCAAGTGGGATATCCAAATGCTCAGCAACCATTTTACAGCTGGTCATGCCTTCTGTTAAGACGTCTTCACGCTCCATTCTAGGCGGTTGACGCTCAGCTGTGCTCACAGATTCTGCCAGCTCAACATTGGCCGCATAGTCAGATGAGTCAGAGAAGGCAATGTCATCTTCGCCGCTGTCCGCCAACACATGGAACTCATGTGAGGCAAAACCGCCGATAGAACCTGTGTCTGCTTGTACCGCGCGGAAATCCAAACCCAAGCGGGTAAAGATGCGGGTATAGGCGTCATACATGTCATGATAAGTCTTAGCCAATGATGCTTGATCAAGATGGAACGAATAGGCGTCTTTCATGGTGAACTCGCGAGCACGCATCACCCCAAAGCGCGGACGAATCTCATCACGGAACTTGCCTTGAATTTGAAAGAAAGTTATCGGCAGCTGCTTATAGCTACGTAGCTCACCTTGAGCAAGATTGGTGATAACCTCTTCGTGAGTGGGACCAAGCACGAAGTCACGATCATGACGGTCTTTAAAGCGAAGTAGCTCAGGACCATAATCGTCAAAACGTCCCGTCGTCTGCCAAAGCTCTGCAGGTTGAGTCATGGGCATCAGCACTTCTTGCGCGCCGACATTTTGCATCTCTTCACGAACAATACGTTCGACCTTTTGTAAGACACGCAGCCCCATGGGCAACCAAATATATAACCCAGAAGCGATTTTGCGAATGAGGCCGGCCCGCACCATCAACTGGCTTGAGGCGATGTCGGCATCACTTGGGGTTTCTTTTAGTGTGGCAAATAAAAATTGACTGGCTTTCATAAATAAAGCGTAACCTTATCAACGATAAAAAAATAAGAAATAGTAGGATGTTGAGCGTATGGCTAATCGTTTCATGGCCGCCGCAAGCTTACCTTTATCACTTAGCAATAATCTAGGGTGTGTCCTAGAGACTAAAATGCTTGTAAAAAAGCACATAAGTAAACCGCTCTTATAAAAGAGGGAAAGTTATGATTGACATATCAATATATCGAGCGGTTGAATGGGTAATTTCAGGCTAAAATCCTGATAAGTATACCTATGCCGACATTTTATCCATGCAATCTGACTATGTTAGGTAAAGTTTGTCTAAGACGCAATGACTTTTTGTTTTTTCAGACCGAACGGGCGTTAAAGTCTTAGCTGAGGCAGCCATAACGGCACTGTTTGCTTGTTTTAAGCGTGTTTACAGTCAGTAACAGCGAATTTTGGTGGGCTAAGAGGATTGGGGCTTATGTAGCATATTAGTAGCCATGACTTGAAGTGAAGGCGCAAAAATAGCATTTATCTGATAGACCGATGTTTGTCATGTAATTTATAAAAGTAAGCGGTATAAACGATACAGTATAAATGATGAAGTATTGAGGTGGCCTATATGAACAGTCCTGATGAACGCTCTCCTCTTGAGCACAAGGGGAGAAGTCCGCAAGCGAAAAAACCGATAGCCATGATGTCATGGGTTATTTTGCTCATTGGTTTGGCCGCGATTGTTTTTGCTATTTATAGTACGCAGAATCTAACAGAAGAAGAGCCCATAGAAACCATCACTCGCGAGGGTGTGGTCACGCAAATCCAGCAGCTTAATCGTTTGCATACCGTTGCGTTTAGCGTCGATACCGTGATTACAAGCGAGCGTCCCGGTAGCTGGATGAAGCTGTGGCAGGATGAACAAAAAGGCTTGTTTATCGCTCGTGGGCGGGTAGAAGCGGGTATTGATTTAAGTACGTTGACACCTGAGATGGTACAGGTAGTACCGCCTGCTGAGGCTAACACTGATGTAGACGGGGAGCAGGTAGCCAATACCAGTACACCAGCCTCAAGCATGCCAAAAATCAATATTACCTTACCGCCCTCAGAGATATTCTCCGTGTATTTGGATGATATTGAGATTTATGATTGGCAAACGGGCGCTTTTGGCCTGATGCAAGTCGATCCAAAAATCTTAGCACAAGCACAAAGTATGGCCAAAAAAGAAGTCTTAGAACGGGCTTGCCGAGGAGACGTAATGAATATGGCGCTACAAAACGCGCAAACGCAAATCCAGCAGCTGTTTGCTTTGACAGGAGCTGTGGTAACAGTGACCACTCAGGGCGCAGGGGCGTGCCAAATGCCACTGACCGTGTCGGCAAATGGTTAAACCTATATATAGCTAACAAGGCTAGTCTTACTTGTTAAGCTTAGCTGTTATTTTTTAAATTCTGCGATGGCAAGCTGGCGTGCTTTTTTATGCTCGACCATGGGCACAGGGTAGTCAAGGTCGGCAAATTGCCCCCCTTTACCGAGCGCCTTGCGGAGTTTGTCTTCTGAATGCAAGACATTGGTAGGGATGCTCTTTAGTTCAGGTAGCCACGTCTTAATAAACTCACCGTTAGCATCATGGGTCTTAGCTTGGCTAAAGGGATTCATAATGCGAAAATAGGGGGCAGAATCCGTACCAGTCGAGGCACTCCATTGCCAGCCGCCATTGTTGGATGCAAAGTCGCCATCGATGAGCTGCTGCATAAAATAGCGCTCACCCGAGCGCCAGTCAATGAGCAAATCTTTAGTCAAAAACATCGCTGTGACCATTCGCAGGCGATTGTGCATAAAGCCTGTTGCATTGAGGCAGCGCATGGCAGCATCGACCAGTGGTACACCCGTTTTTCCCATACACCACGCTTTAAAATTCTCCTCATGGTATGACCAATTAATTTGTTTGTCCGTTTCATCCTTGTAGGCTTGGTGGCGGATTAGTGCTGGCTTATCGACCAGTACATGACGATAAAAATCTCGCCACGCAAGCTCGCTGATCCAGCGGTTGATATCGTCATTGTCGCCATCATTGCCGTGAAGTTTTTCTTGTACTTTGCTTGCTTGAACATAGCAAAGTCTAGGGCTGATTGCCCCTATCGCGAGATAGGCGGATAGTTGACTGGTTGCCTGTAGATGCGGCACATCGCGACTCACATCGTAATTGTTGATATCTTCAGCGACAAACTCCTCTAACCGCTGGCAAGCGGCGGTCTCACCAGCAGGATAAGCATCTCTTGCCTGACTGAGCTGTGCCGCCATATTGACATGCTGTAATGCTTCCGTACTTTGCAGTGTTTTTTGGTAGTTATTAGTAATCTCTCTACCGAGATTTTCTATCTCCTTAACAGAGCTTGCACTGTTTTTTGCTAATGTTAGCTCACCGTTTTGGTTCTCATTTACCCCTGATGCTGTATGTAGTTGTATATCGCTTACGTCCAACGTATGCCGCCATTTTTTATAAAACGGAGTAAATACTTGATACATGCTATCGTCATTGGTGGTAATGCTTTGCGGTGGCAAGATACATTGGTCATGCCAACGGACAAATTCGATAGCTTCTTTTGCGATATCGTCTTTTGTCAGTCGCTCGTTTAATTGTTCATCACGGTTGATTTCATTGCCTTCGTACTCGTGATTGGCCATGATGCAGCTAATGGCATTGTCCTTACATAAAGTAGTTAGCGCATCTATACAGTCCGAAAAACTGGGACAGACCTGTACTATTAGAGTGATATTCAATTGCTCTTGTAGGTGTTGTGCAAGTAGCGGTAAGGTACGAGCGATATGGTCAACCTGTGCAAGTGACATGTCATGGGCTTTCCACTGAGCGGGCGTTAGAAAAAACACCGCGCTGAGCTGAGCGTTGTCTGTGTTTGCCCGCTCACACAAAGCCGCTAGGGCGGTATTATCATGAATTCGCAGATCACGACGAAACCACATCAAATAATGGGGCGGATTTACGCTTGTATTTTTAGCGTTGCTATCAGCGTTGTTAGCCGTTGCTGACGTGGTCTTAGACATTCAAGTCGCCTTATGTCAATCATAAACAAAATTAGGAATAAAAGTATGCTAGGATAAGTTTTTGGATGCAATGGATTTGCCATCTGATTAACAAATTATCATATTTACTTGGTAGCGCTAGCGATTGGCATTTTTCGCGAGTCCGTTTAACCCTGTCATGCTAAGTTTCTTATTTAAGGTCATGTCATGCACGTTAAATTTTGCGGTTTTACCCAGCTTAGTGATATTCATACTGCTGTACAATTGGGTGTGGATGCGGTCGGCTTGGTGTTTTACCCACCAAGTCCGCGTGCTGTCACGCTTACGCAAGCGAAGACGCTAAGCGCGGCGGTGCCTGCTTTTATGAATGTGGTGGCGTTAGTGGTCAATATGCCTGAGGATGAACTGGTTGAATTGGCCAATAATGTACCTTTTGATCTTATTCAGTTTCATGGTGATGAAACGCCTGAGCAGTGCGAGCAGCTAGCCAATACCGTCAATAAGCGCTGGATTAAAGCGCTGCGTATCAATGCTGATCAGCATACCACGGCTAGCGTGCGCGCCCAGATTGATCAGTTTGCCGCAGCAGGGGCGAGCAGTATTTTACTCGATGCGTATCATCAGTATAAATATGGTGGTACTGGCGCCCGTTTCGATTGGAGCTTGATACCAAAGGACAGCGCGCTACCCATTATCTTAGCGGGTGGACTCGATGCCGAAAATGTTGTGGCGACTTTAGAGCTACCTATTTATGCAGTCGATGTCAGTGGTGGTATCGAGCAGGATAAAGGCAAAAAAGACACCGCCAAAATGCGCGCCTTTATGAAGGCAGTCAAACGCGATCGATGGCAAAATGAGACGCTTAGCGAACCTTCGAACCTGAGTAGCTAGCTTTGTATGACCGTTACATAGCCAACTCCTTAAACCGTTTTTCCCCATATTTATACTAAAAAATACCACTTATTACAGTAGGAATTACCATGAGTCATGTCGCGAACAAAGATTTATCTGCCACTGCGCAGTCTGTCAATACTTTTACCAATCCTGAAAACGTAGCCGACTTCAACCAATATCCGGATACGCGCGGACATTTTGGTGTACACGGTGGTCGCTTCGTCTCCGAAACCTTGATGGCCGCGCTTGAAGAGCTAGAGACGCTCTATACCAAAGTCAAAGCCGACCCTGCGTTTTGGGAAGAGTATCACAACGATTTGGTCAATTATGTCGGTCGTCCAACACCGCTGTACCATGCCAAACGCTTGAGTGATGAGATTGGCGGCGCGCAAATTTACTTTAAACGTGAAGATCTCAACCATACGGGCGCACACAAGGTAAATAACACCATCGGCCAAGCACTGCTTGCCAAAATGTGTGGTAAAAAACGGATCATCGCTGAGACGGGCGCAGGACAGCATGGCGTGGCGACAGCAACAATTGCTGCGCGTTTGGGTCTAGAATGTATCGTCTATATGGGTGCTGACGATGTTGAGCGTCAAAAGATGAACGTCTATCGTATGCGTTTGCTTGGCGCGAAAGTTGTCCCTGTCACGTCAGGCTCACGTACGCTCAAAGACGCCATGAATGAAGCGATGCGCGACTGGGTCACCAATGTCGATACTACTTATTATATTATCGGTACGGTGGCAGGCCCGCATCCTTATCCGCTATTAGTCCGTGATTTTCAAGCGATTATCGGTAAAGAAGCGCGTATTCAGCATTTAGAAAAAACGGGTAAATTACCGGATGCCCTAGTCGCTTGTGTCGGCGGGGGCTCAAACGCTATTGGTTTGTTCTTTGACTTCCTAAACGACACCGACGTTAAAATGTATGGCGTTGAAGCAACGGGTGATGGCATTGAGTCAGGTCGTCATTCCGCGCCGCTAGCAGCAGGTCGTATCGGCGTGCTACACGGCAACCGTACCTACCTGATGGCAGATGATGACGGCCAAATTCAAGAGACGCATTCTATCTCAGCGGGACTCGATTACCCCGGTGTCGGTCCTGAACACAGCTTCTTAAAAGACATGAAGCGCGTTGAGTACGTTGGCTGTACTGATAAAGAATCACTAGAAGGCTTTCATGAGTCCACGCGCAAAGAAGGCATTATCCCTGCACTTGAATCAGCTCACGCAGTCGCTTATGCCTTAAAGCTGGCTAAGACGATGACACCTGATCAGACCATTATCGTCAATATGTCAGGTCGCGGTGATAAAGACTTGCATTCAGTGATGAAGGCGGAAGGGATTGAGCTGTAGCAGCGACTACTTTTGCACGCTTATCCAATCTATTGCTTATAAGAAAAATTGCTTAGCGCCCTTTGTTATTTAATAAAGGGGCAAGCAAGTAAGCTAATTTATATGAATTAAGAGACTCCTATGACCCGAATTGAAAGCACGTTTGCAACCTTAAAAGCACAAAATAAAAAAGCCCTCATTCCTTATGTGATGGCAGGCGATCCCAATCCTACAACGACCGTAGACTTGCTCCATGATTTGGTTAAGCACGGCGCGGATATGATCGAGCTTGGCTTGCCGTTCTCTGATCCAATGGCAGATGGTCCAGTCGTCGCGTTGGCGGGTGAGCGCGCATTGGCAGCAGGGACCAGTACCCGTGATGCCCTAAAAATGGTCGCAGAGTTCCGTCAACAAGACACGCAAACGCCCATTATCTTGATGGGTTATCTTAATCCAGTGGAGATTATCGGTTATGATAACTTTGTCGCCTTATGTGAGCAGTCAGGCGTCGATGGTATCTTGATGGTGGATTTACCACCAGCAGAGGCGGGCAGCTTTACCCAACATTTGACTGAACATTCGATGAATGAGATTTTCTTACTGTCGCCAACGACTCTGCCTGAGCGCCGTGAGCAAGTATTGACCCATTGCGGCGGCTATATTTATTATGTGTCTTTAAAAGGCGTGACAGGCTCAGCCACGCTAGATACGGATGATGTGGCAACCCAAGTGCAAGCGATTAAGGCAAAGACAGATTTGCCAGTGTGTGTGGGCTTTGGTATTCGTGATGCCGCTTCGGCAAAAGCGATTGGTACTCATGCAGATGGCGTGATCGTCGGCAGTGCCTTGGTACAGAACTTTGCTGATATAGATGCTAACGATGCCGATGCTGTCGCAAGCGCTCAGCAAAAGATAATGACTAAGATGGACGAGCTGCGGGCGGCACTCGATAGTTTAAGTGCTTAACTTTAGTAAGGGGTAGTGGCTATACTGCAAATAGCACCTTCAGCAACCAGATTATATGAGTATGCGGCCTTATTTTTTAGAGTATCAATAGCCGAGTTAAGGTATCGTCACATTGTTTATAAAGACACCAACAAATGACTTTGCTAAAGTTAGTTTACGTGTGTAAACTAACCTCACATATAAATTGTTACAGTTGCACGTAAGTGTGCCTTATAACTGCTCATGTTATGACTGTATGTGACTCTTAAATCTACTCTTAGGGACAAGTGAATGAGCCAACTTGCCGATAAGCCTTTGATAATGGCGAATAATATGACTGATACGATGACAAAACCTGACTCTAACAACGATAGTGCTGCTAGCCTTGAGCAAAATAACAAGACGGCTGGACAATCATGGTTTAATCGCCCGATACCAGGGATCAAGCAACAGCTGACGGCACCATTGACTGCGGTCGAGACCGAGCCGTCAACGGAATGTAGCAGCTGCCACTCCATGATTACCAATACGGCGCTGATTTTTAACTGTTATGTGTGCCCACATTGTGACCATCATTTACCGATGAGTGCTCGTGAACGCTTAAACTGGCTACTCGATCAAGTAGATGGGGAGCTTGGGCAAGAGTTTACCGCCAAAGATCCGCTAAGTTTTGTGGACAGCAAACCCTATCCACAGCGTATGATGGAAGCACAAGAGAAAACAGGCGAGACTGAAGCACTGATTGTGATGCACGGCAAATTGCGCAATCTAGATGTGGTCACTTGTGCATTTGATTTCCGTTTTATGGGTGGCTCTATGGGGTCAGTGGTTGGCGATCGTTTTGTCCAAGCGGCCGAAAAAGCCCTTGAAGACAAAGTCCCTTTAGTGTGCTTTGCAGCCTCGGGCGGTGCCCGTATGCAAGAAGGTCTGCTGTCATTAATGCAAATGGCACGAACCGCTGCCGCCATTGAACGCTTGCGCTTAGCTGGCATACCTTATATTGTGGTATTGACCAACCCTGTTTATGGTGGTGTGACGGCTTCTTTGGCCATGATCGGCGATATTCACTTGGCAGAACCAAAAGCGATGATCGGCTTTGCTGGCAAGCGCGTGATTGAACAAACCGTCCGTGAGACGCTAGAAGAGCCGTTCCAACGGGCAGAGTTTTTGTTAGAGCATGGCGTGGTTGATGAAGTGGTGCATCGTCATCAGTTGATAGATACGATTTACCGTCTATTGGCCAAGTTATGCCGTGTGCCGAATGTTGACGCTTAGTAGATAAACGGGTCTATTACGGTATGTATAACGGTTTCTTGTCGTGCTAATATCTACCGCATAGGTAACCCTAACGAATAGCATTTATCGTCAATCACGGTAAATGCTATTTTTTATTGTTATTTAGCTCGTTATACTATTTTAGGCTTTTATCAAATTTGAGCTTTTATCAAAATTTTTATATAGGTTTTGTCCATGTCTGATTCTTTAACTTCTCGTACTCATAGTCCCAATAACAAAGCCAGCCTAACTGAGTGGCTTGATTATATGCAGCAGATACATGTCTCTGCGATCGACATGGGTTTATCGCGAGTATTGCCAGTCGCTGAGTCGCTAGGCGTCGTGCAATCAGCGAAGGATGACGCCTACGTATTTACGGTGGCAGGTACCAACGGCAAAGGGTCAACCACCGCCGCTATCGCACAGATGTGTCAAGCTGCCGGTTATAAAACCGCTCTGTATCAGTCGCCGCACCTGAGTGTCTTTAATGAGCGCGTGCGTATCAATGGCGAGATGGTCAGTGATCAGACGTTGATTGATGCTTTTAGCAAAGTAGAGTTGGCACGGTTAGAATGCGCGTTGACCCTATCGTTTTTTGAGATGACGACGCTGGCAGCATTACTGATATTTGCTGAAGCAGACTGTGATGTTTGGGTGTTAGAAGTAGGCTTGGGTGGCCGTTTAGATGTGGTGAATATCATCGATCCTGACATGGCAGTGATTACCAACATCGGCATCGATCATGTCGATTGGCTAGGCGACAATGTTGAAGACATCGGTCGCGAGAAAGCGGGTATCTTACGTGAAGGTATTCCCTTAATTTACGGTACGACAGCGATGCCAGATAGTGTGCAGCAAGCCATCAATAAGCATAAAGCGACTTGCTACCAGTTTGGGCAAGATTTTAGTTACCGCGAAATCGACGCAAAAACGTGGCAGTACAGTAATGCCGCTGTCACGATGCAACTACCACGGCCCGCACTGTCACTGACCAACACCGCCAATGCGCTGTCAGCAGTACTGGCAAGTTCGTTAAATGTAGACACTCATGCGATTGAGCAAGCACTACAAAAGGTCAAGTTAGCAGGTCGCTTTGACTACCGTGAAGTGCAAGGTCGTCATTGGCTATTGGACGTGGCGCATAACGAACAAGGCGTTGATTTTTTACTGGCGCAGTTGTTGTCTTTTTGGCAGCAGCACGTAGTAGAACAAAACAATCACAACCGCCACGCTCATATCGCGCCGCCAAAGATAAAAATGCTGTTTTCAATGCTAGGCGATAAAGACATCAATAAAGTCGTGCAGTGTTTGACCGAAGCAGATCTGCCAATTAGCGACTGGTTTATCGCTGAAATTGACTATCCGCGTGCTGCAAGTACCGAGCGTCTGCAAAATATCTTAGCTGAGTATGTGGATAGCGCTCAGATACATGAGTTTGAGGGTTTGCAGGCAGCGACGCAGGCGGTGATAAACGCCAGTCAACCACAAGATCTCATCGTGGTCTGTGGCTCTTTTCACACGATTGGAGAGGCACTGGCTGCTCTTGAGGTAGCGTGATTTAAGTTAAATCGTCCGCTATTTCACATAAATTTTAGTGATAGGATGATGGCAGACAGCATGAAAAATATGCTTTATAATCAAAGTGATTTAGCAGACTGGTATTAGAAAGTCGGCATAAATTCTGCGCACGAATAGATGTAACCGACGGCCGTTACTGCAGATTAAAGCTATCTATAGTATAGTTTTGAGACGATAGCTGCGGCGCTCAATCAACCTTATTACCAACTAAGAGACGTAAACGGATGAACTTTTCGAGACAAGCCTTATTGGGCATTGGGATGATTATAGGCGGTAGCGTGATGCTATACGCAATGGTACAACAGATTGGTGATAGCAATAAACCTGCGCCAACGTCAGCGATGATAGAAAAGCCAGATACCGAGCAAGAGTCGCTGCAGCCACTGACGACTGATATTGAGACTGAAAAACGTATCCTCGCGCAAAAACAAAGAGAACGTGCCGCTCGCGTTGCCGAGCAAGAAAGGCGTGCTCAGCAGTTCTTAACAGAGCAAGAGATTGCTGAAGCGCAAGCATTAGCAAAAGCTCGGGCGGAAAGTCAGCAGTATGTCGAAAACATCGCTGCGGTAAGTGAGCAGAGTGACAGTTCAGCAGAGGAAAAAAACACGGAAAAGAGTGGCAAAAGTAAGGAAGTGCAAGATGCTGAGAAGTTAGTTAAAGCCGCCGACGATGCAGTGAAAGAAGCTAAAGCGAAAAAGCAGGCAGATGAAAAGCAACAGGCTGAAGCAAAACAAGAAAAAGCCGCTGCTGAAAAACTAGCAGAAAGTAAAAAACAAGCAGAAGCAAAGAGACAAGCTGACGCACAAGTTGCGGCTGAGAGAAAAAAAGAGGCAGCGGAGGCCGCTAAAAACGAGCCACCAAAATCGCCTTCTGACTATCAAGTCAAAAGAGGGGATGGACTCATTAAACTGGCTAGGCAATACAACATGCCAGTTGAAGTTTTGGCTCAAGCAAATAATATCTCACCGTCTACCTCATTACAGCTGGGCCAAAACATAACCATCCCGTCGCGTGATCAAGTGCAACGTCTAGAGCGTGAAGCAGCGGCGGCTGAGCAAGCACGTGAAGAAAAACGTCAACGAGAAGAGGCGCTAGCAAAGAAATCTGCCGATGCTAAGCGTGATGCCCAGCAAAAACTCAGCGAGGCACGCAAAGAAGCGAGAGAAACGGATGCCAAAGGTAGCTTTGGGGTGCAAGTGGCATTAGCAGATAACCAAGCCAAAGCAGACGCACTAGCAAAAAAACTCCAAGCGGCGGGCTATCAAGTGAAGACCAGTCCTACCAGTCGCGGTGTCCGAGTAATCGTGGGGCCTGAGCGCGGTAAAGTGGCCGCGTTAGCCCTAAAAGATAAGATTAATAGCGATCCTAAAGTCAATACGACCAACGCTTGGGTGCTTTACTGGCGCTAAAGTACAGATGCGGCAATTGTCATCAAAGGCTTATATTGAGATAAATAGGAGCGCTTTTATGAGGTTGGTCTGACTTTTTATTTCCTAACTATCAAAACACGACATCTACTGTCGTGTTTTTTGTTTTATAGTTTGCTGATTGGCGCGTGTTTGGTTACGATGAGCAGCATTTTTATTCTCTCTTTTTATATAACCTGTCAGCCTACAAGGGCTGCCCTGTTGTGATCAGTTAGTGATCTTAATAAGGTCGTGACGTCTAGCCGCTCACTCTCATATTGTATAAGGTAAAACCATGTCATTTGGCGTTATATTTTTAATATTGGCCGTTGGATTTTTAGGGCTGATTACGTTACCCAAGCTGTTATCAAAACGTCAAAGCACTGAGCCGGACCCAAAGCCAGTTCGCGGCGATGAGCTGGCGATTTGGCCGTTTGCGCCAATGCCCATCATGACCGATACGGAAGTGATTTTTTTTAATAAGCTCAAAAACGCCCTGCCGGAATATCACATCTTTGTGCAAGTTCAGCTGTCGCGAATCATTGAAGCCAATAGTAATGAGACATCCGAGCGTAGCTTTTGGTTTAACCGCATCTGCCGTCAGAGCGTCGATTATGTGATCGTGGATGTTGATGCACAGACCACGCTAGTAGCGATTGAGCTGGATGATTGGACGCACAGCAGTAAAGCGCGGCAAAAGGCTGATGACAAAAAAGATAAAGCCCTTGCGAGTGCAGGTATTGCCATCGTCCGTTTTCACGCTGAGCGTATGCCCAGTGCAGATATGCTCAGGTATGAGCTGATGCAAGTGATTGAAACATATTGACGGTTTTACGAGTGTGCATTAAAAGCTATTGTGAGCTTGGTCGCGCTGATGGGGGTAAATAACGATGGGTCTATCACCTTCAAAGTACAATCCTGTTTTGAGTGACTCGTTATCAGAGTAGGTGAGTGGCGATGGATGACCATCATCGCGATCGTAAAAGCGGCGTTTGCTAAACCATTCAATATAATGTGCAGCTCGTAATGTGGTCGTATCAATCGTAGCGAGGTTAACCGTATCATTCTTATCACACCATTCATGTAGCGGAAAGCTTGGTGTGAGCCAAGTAGGCCAATCATAGCAGCCAAAGTGTTTGGTGTTTATGGGTAAAAAGAACCGTCCTTTTATAACGCCATAACGCTTATCAATTTTGATTTGACCTCGATCCTCAGTATCTACCCACACCGCTCGAAATTGCTTGGTTTGCATATGGGTCATTTTACGCTGTAGATTGTCATTGGAATTAATACCTACCCAGTTCATAGGTTCAAACGGGGCTGAGCCCATAAAAAACTTAATGGCCAGCTCCCAATGCTCGACAAGCTGCTCTTCATGATTGTATAAAATCAAATCAAGCTCGCCGGTTGTCTGTTTGCCGTTGTACAGTTGCACGTTGTTAGCCAACGTTTCGTATGGATGCAACTGACGCGCAAAACCATCCTCTAACCAAAATGATAACAATCCTTCGAAGTGAAAGCCCAAGCGATTGGGACTGGGACGCTTGAGTAAATAGCGAGTGAGCGTCTGGTAGGCAGTGGTGGTGTCAAGCTCTTCTAAACGCTGTTGATACGCTGCAAACTGTGCTTGCCAGAAGCTTGCGCTATGTACTTCAACCTTATGCGTATTTTGATGCGGCACAAAGTCCAGCCACGTCGTCAAGACGTTGGGGCACGCCAGCACATATGCCAAATCACGCACATAAGGACGTCGGTAACGCTCCCAAGGTGCGTCATCTGTAAGGCTAGGGACGGGCTTGGCAATAGGCTCGGACATAGGATAAACCATCATCACGGTAAAGCATTTACCCTAACTGCTCGCTCTATAAAAGTCTATAGATGGCAAGTATCTGCTATTGTGTTTCAGTACTAGAAATATATTTAAACTGATTCCAAAAAAAAGCCAACCATTGAAGATCAATGATTGGCTTTTCTTATAACTACTATGTTTGGTCGGAACGGCAGGATTTGAACCTGCGACCACTACACCCCCAGTGTAGTGCGCTACCAGACTGCGCTACGCCCCGAATGACTGACTATTTTACGCAAAATTATGCATATTGCAAGGGCTATTTGTCTTTGGCAAAAGATACAACAGCGTTTTACCTATAATAGTCAGCCTAACCAATGAGCAGACAACCTTAACCCAATAGCTCTTTTAGGATTTGATTGACTTGCTGCGGGTTAGCACTACCACGGCTGGCTTTCATAACTTGACCGACCAGACCATTAAAGGCTTTTTCTTTACCGCCGCGATACTCTTCGACCATCGCTTGATTTTTAGCGATAACCTCTTCAACGATTGTCTTAATAGCACCCGTGTCGGTTTCTTGCTTGAGGCCTTTTTCTTTGATGATCTTGTCTGCTGCATCGTCAGCGTCGCCGCCTTCTTGCTCATATAGTGCAGTGAAGACTTTTTTGGCCATCTTACCCGACAGCGTGTCATCATTGATACGTTTGAGCAGTCCTGCGAGCTGCTTGGCACTGATAGGCGCATCAATGATGTCTGTGTCGTCTTTATTGAGGGCGCCCAGTAGCTCACCCATTACCCAGTTGCCCGCCATTTTTGCGTGCGTCTCACCCACATCAGCGACAACATCTTCAAAGTAATCGGCAAGCTGGCGGCTACCAGTTAAGATGCGAGCGTCATACTCTGACAGCCCAAGCGCCTCTTCAAAGCGTGCACGACGCGCAACAGGTAGCTCAGGCATAGCCGCTTTAATCGCATCAACTGTATGCTGCTCAATGTGGACAGGCAGCAGGTCAGGATCAGGAAAGTAGCGATAATCGTTGGCATCTTCTTTGGTACGCATGGTACGAGTTTCATCGCGTTCTGGGTCATATAGCATCGTTGCTTGGACGACTTTACCGCCGTCCTCGATGATATCGATTTGACGCTCAATTTCACGATTGATCGCGCGTTCGATAAAGCGGAACGAGTTCAGATTTTTTAGCTCAGTACGCGTACCAAGCTCATCGCCAGGCTTACGCACAGAGACGTTACAGTCACAGCGGAAAGACCCTTCGGCCATCACCGCATCTGAGATACCAAGCCACGTGACCAGCTGATGAATGGCTTTGATATAAGCAAGCGCTTCATGGGCTGAGCGCATGTCTGGCTCGGATACGATCTCGATCAGCGGCGTACCAGCACGGTTGAGATCGACGCCAGTCATGCCATCGATGGCATCATGGACAGATTTACCCGCATCTTCTTCTAAATGCGCGCGGGTGATACCCATGCGTTTCGGATATTCGTTTTTTTCGCCTTCATTGACCACAACATCGATGTAGCCAACGCCTACGATAGGATTGGCCATCTGGGTGATTTGATAGCCTTTTGGTAAGTCAGGATAAAAGTAGTTTTTGCGGTCAAAAGTGTTGTACAGACCCAGCTCGGCATTAACGCCAATGCCGAACTTTAGAGCGCGATCAACCACGCCGCTGTTTAGAACGGGCAGTACACCCGGCAGACCTAAATCAACGATACTGGCTTGGCTGTTTGGCTCATGACCAAAATCAGTCGGCGCGCTTGAGAATATTTTACTTTCAGTATTGAGCTGGCAGTGGATCTCAATACCGATAACCACTTCATAACCATCGACAAATAGCTCTTTACGGACGGCAGTGTTGTCAGTTGTCGTTGCTGTGTTCATTATACCGTCTCCTTGGCGATAGTAGAGTGTTGCAGATGATGGTCTGTGTGTTGCTGAAACAGGTGGGCTGTAGACAGTAGCTTACTTTCTTGCCAATACTGACCAATCAACTGCAAGCCAACCGGTAGACCTTCTGACGTCAAGCCAACTGGTTGACTGATCGCAGGCAGACCGGCTAAGTTAACCGCAATAGTATAAACATCACCTAGGTACATGGTCGCAGGGTCGAGGTTTTCACTGAGTTTATAAGCCGCCGTGGGCGCGGTTGGGCTAGCAATCACATCACAGCTGGCAAACGCTTCATCAAAGTCGCGAACGATTAAACGGCGGACTTTTTGTGCTTTGGTGTAATAAGCATCAAAGTAACCTGCAGACAGCGCATAAGTGCCTGTCAAAATACGGCGCTGTACCTCAGGGCCAAAGCCCTCAGAGCGTGAGCGCGTGTACAGATCGATAAGATCGGTTGGGTTTTCACAGCGATAACCAAAGCGCACGCCATCGAAGCGTGATAGGTTCGATGAGGCTTCTGCTGGTGCTAGCATATAATAAGTCGCAAGCGTAACCTCAGGATCGGTAATGTTTACTTCTACAATGGTGGCGCCCAGCTCTTCATATTTTTTAAGTGCCGCCCGTACCGCTTGCTCGACTTCGTTGTCTAGCCCTTTACTAAAGTATTCTTTGGCAAAGCCTATACGCAGACCGGCAAATGGTTTGTCACCAGCACTTGCTTCTGCGTCGTTAAGGTCTTGCACATAATCCGGAATGTCGTGTTTGATCGATGTCGCATCGCGTGGGTCATGGCCGATCATTGGTTGCAATAGATAAGCGCAGTCTTTAGCGCTGCGTCCCATGCTACCAGCTTGGTCGAGACTTGAGGCATAAGCAATCATGCCAAAGCGTGACACGCGGCCATAAGTCGGTTTGATCCCCGTCAAACCGCAAAATGAGGCAGGTTGACGAATAGAGCCACCCGTATCACTACCTGTTGCTACAGGGACAAAACCTGCGGCAACGGCGGCAGCACTACCACCTGATGAGCCACCAGGAACACGCTCTAGGTTCCAAGGGTTTTGTACCGTGCCATAATAAGAGCTGCTATTGTCCGAGCCCATCGCAAACTCATCCATATTGAGCTTACCTAAACTGATCATCCCAGCTTTATCGATGTTAGAGACGATCGTGGCATTATAAGGTGAAATAAAATTGTGTAGCATTTTCGAGCCACAAGTGGTCAGCACGCCTTGGGTACAAAAGATGTCTTTATGCGCCATGGGCACGCCTAATAATGGGCGCTGATCGCCTTGTGCGCGCATCTCGTCTGCCGCTTTTGCTTGGGCGCGTGCCGTCTCAGAGGTATGAGTGATAAAGCTGTTGATCTTGCTGTCTAGCGCGTCTATACGTTTGATGTAGTGTTCAGTCAATTCCACGCTGCTAAATTGTTTGTCTTGCAAGCCAGTGATAAGCTGCTGGGTACTTAATAGATGAAGTTCAGACATAAGGTGTCGTCCGTCAAAGTGTTAATAGCATTAATAAAGTGAGATAAAGGCAAAAATAGCGAAAGCGGCCTATTCAATCACTTGTGGCACCAAATACAAGCCGTCTTCGACCGCGGGTGCAACCGACTGATTACGCGCGCGGTTGATATCGTGTTTGGCGACGTCAGCACGCAATTCTTGGCAGGCTTCATGGATGTTTGCTAATGGTTTAACGCCCGCCGTATCAACGTTGCCAAGGGTGTACATCAGCTCTAATACTTTACTGATGTCATCGGCATAGCTATCGGCCGTACTTTCATCGATACCTAAGCGGGCAAGGTTAGCAATGTCTAGGATTTCTTCACGGCTGACGTTACTGTCAGAGGGTGTTGGTTGCTGTGACATGATTTCTCCAGTTAAGGACATTTTTTGTTAAAGGTAGTAGTAGGTGAACGCTAAGACCATTGAATACTAAGACAAGCAAAGACAAAAAATAAAACAGGTTAGTACGAAAATAAAGTCTTATATACAGTTGGCTTATTATAAAGCATCTGACCCAAGTTTACAGAGCATGACGCTAGATTGATGCACAATATCCGCCAAGACAGAAGGATTTGTAAAATTGACCGTATAATTCACGATTGATTCTTAATTGCCCACCCATTCCGTTCTGAAATACGTTACAGTATGCACCTGCTGTAAAGCAAAACTCTCATCTGCCTGTAGAACCTTGTTAGTTATTGAATTAAATGATGTTTCATTCCGTTGAATGGCAATGGCTGCTATTTAAACTTTGTAACAACTTTTAGCGTTTAAGACCAAAATCCTGACTTACTGATGCAAATATCTGTGTTTTTTTTGAGCTAAATCGGTATAATTTAGCTCAGTTTTGTCATTTCATCATTATTGCTTAGGTTTGACTTGTTGCGATGTTCAATTTTCGCGATAAGTAATGTCTATCGACGACCTGCTCAACACTGACGAGTAACCCCTCAGTCAATCTCATTCGCCTCATTCGTAAGACGCTGGATATATTAGTCATGAACCTGTTTGGATTTTTATCAAATAATATCGCTATCGACCTCGGTACTGCGAACACCCTCATTTTTATTCCTAATAAAGGCGTCGTGCTTGACGAGCCTACGGTGGTCGCGCTACGAAGTAATCGTACTCAGAACCCTACCGTTGCAGCTGTTGGTATCGATGCGAAGCAGATGCTTGGTCGTACGCCTGCCAATATTACGGCTATTCGTCCACTAAAAGACGGCGTGATTGCTGATTTTGAAGTGACGCAAAAAATGCTTAAGCATTTTATTGGTAAGGTAAAAGCCAAGCGTTTTATGGCCCAGCCTAATGTGGTGGTTTGTGTGCCTTGTAAGTCTACTCTGGTTGAGCGTAAAGCGATTCGTGAGGCGGTCTCATCAGCAGGCGCGAGTAAAGTACTGTTGCTAGAAGAGCCAATGGCGGCAGCAATTGGTGCGGGTATGCCGGTGCATGAGGCGAGCGGTTCTATGGTGGTTGATATTGGTGGTGGTACGACTGAGATTGCGGTGATCGCGCTATCTGGTTGTGTCTACGCTGAGTCGATTCGTATTGGCGGTGATATGTTTGATGAAGCCATCATTACACACGTTCGCCGTACCCATGGCTGCGTGATTGGTGAGACGACGGCTGAGCGTATCAAGCAAGAAGTCGGCTCTGCACTCAATGAAGACAGCCAGCTTGAAGTAGAAGTTCGTGGTCGTAGCATGGCAGAAGGCGTACCAAAAACCTTTACGGTCAATTCAGAAGAAGTACAAAAAGCGCTGAGTGACCCATTGAGTGGTATCGTTAGTGCCGTAAAAGCCGCACTTGAGCAAACCCCGCCTGAGCTGTCATCAGATATTGCAGAGCGTGGTATTGTCTTGACGGGCGGCGGCGCGCTACTACGTGACTTGGACAAGTTAATCTCAAGAGAAACGGGACTACCTGTGACTGTGGCTGAAGATCCGCTAACTTGCGTCAGCCGTGGTGGTGGTATTGCGCTTGATTTTATCAATAACAAAAGCTTGAACATGATTTTTGTGTAGTCTGTTTTAGTTGAGCGTACTGTATTGTTATAGTACTCGTGCGCTCGCTTACAGTAAGCGTAAAATATCTGGTTAAAAAAGCATAAAATTAAAGGTAGCCAGTTGCGCTGCCTTTAATTACATTGGCAAACGCTAGAAGCCATTTCTGTCTGTACATAGTGCTGCGCTCGACTGTGAGTAAGCTATGTGCAACGCTAACTGTGTTAGTAAACGGATAGTCATTATACCCAGTACTGGCTACTGATTATTTTATAACTCCTGAGTTAAAAGACTTATGACCCCAAGTATTTTTGCGCGCCAGCCGTTGTCACTTCGTAAGACTGCTATTGTACTGATAGCAGCCTTGATACTGATGTGGTTTGATAGCAAAAACTCAGACTGGTTTAAACCATTACGTAATAGCAGCCATGCCGCTATGCAGCCTATCTATGAGCTATCATTGTTGCCAAGCTATGCTAAGCATTGGGCGAGTGGTAGCCTGCAATCTAAAGAAGCAATACGCCGCGAAAACATCCAGCTAAAATCACAACTTATTTACGCACAAGCCAAACTGCAGCAGCAAGATTATATCTTGGCTCAAAATGCCCGGCTGCAAGGTATTTTGTCCACCACCAAACCTGAGCAATTTGATCTTAATCTGGCTCAAGTCATTGGTACAGATACCAATTTACTCAGACAAATTGTGGTGCTTAATAAGGGTATGCAAGATGGCGTACAGGTTGGACAAACGGTCATCGACGAAGACGGTATCCTAGGACAGATCATTAATGTCTATCCCAACACCAGCCGTTTACTACTTATTACTGATGAACAGCAATCAGTGGCGGTCACTGTGAAACGCACAGGCCAACGTGCTATCGTGACAGGGCAGGGAATACCAACCGCCTTAAGCCTCGACTATGTATTCAAAACCTCAGACGTGCGTGTGGGGGATGAGCTGGTTTCGTCAGGATTGGGCGGGCGTATCCCTGCAGGTTATCGGGTTGGCCGCATCGCGCATATTAAAGATGCCCAAGCCGCCAACTTTAGAAGCATAGAAGTGACGCCAGCGGCAAACTTTATCAATAATGCTTATGTATTGGTGCTCCAAGACAAGCTGATAAATAAAAATACGCTTGCGGCTAATGAATAAGCGCCATTGGCGTTACGTGTCGCCCCTAGCGCAAAGTAACATGACTGTCATCGCTCTCATCTAGCGCATGTATCCTATCATCAACGCTCAATCATGCTTTTATAGCAGCAGCCCGCCCATTTGCTAAGGTAAGTACCCATGTCGTATCCTGATTCTGAGAATGCAAAGGTACTACTGATTGCTATGATTATTATAAGTTTTGTCATTGCATCATCGCTTAATGTGTATCCGTTAAGTCCTAGTATGGCGACATTGCGGCCTATGATTATGATCATGGTGCTGATTTTTTGGTTGTTATTTCAGCCGCGTTATGTGGGTATCTTCACGGCATTTACCATTGGTCTTATTGCCGATCTATTGCTGGACACCCATTTAGGCGAGCAAGCCTTTGCTGCGGTGGTGGTCGCTCTTGTGATCAAAATCAGCAGTATCTATGTTAGACAACTAAATACCATCAGTGCGTGGCTCATAGCGAGCCTAGGGTTGATTGTGTTCCAGTTAAACCTATGGATATTACAGATGGCTATCCAAAATACCTTTGTTGCAAAGTCCGCCTTATCCTTGTTGATGAGTATCATCAGCTGGCCATTGGTGCTATTAGCGTTACGAAAATTTGTGCGTTAAGTAAGGCTGCTCCTATCGCGCTGGTGGTGACGGCAATCACTGTCATGAATGGCCTGTTTTGGCGTGCCAGCCTACAAAAAATCAAAATGAAAAACACACAATCTATAGGGTAAGAGAATAGCGATGGATATCATTTTAGCGTCTGGTTCGCCGCGGCGTCGAGAGCTGCTCGCAAGAGCGCAGCTGGATTTTAGTGTATTGCGCGTGGATATCGATGAAACGCAATATGATAATGAGTCGCCAAAAGACTATATTGAGCGTATGGTTGCCATGAAAGCTGAGGCTGCGATACAGCAGCTAAATGAAGCCTTTAAAACAAACAAAGACACTCGTGCTCACCACCTTATTGTCTTAACTGCCGACACTATCGGGGTACTAGCAGATGGTCAAACCATACTGGTTAAACCCGTCGATCGTGAACACGCTTATAGTATGTGGCAGCAAATGTCGGACAGCGTCCACCAAGTATGGACGGCGGTTCAGGCAACCCAAATAGCGTTACTTCCAAATAGTGCCAACACAGCGAGTAACGAGCCAGCGTATCAGATAGTCAATCAACAACAAATCACTGAGCGTACAGAAGTGCGTTTCATCCCGCTGACGCCAGCAATGATGAGCGACTACTGGGATAGTGGCGAGCCTACTGACAAAGCGGGTGGTTATGGCATTCAGGGTTTGGGGGCGGCATGGGTCAGTCGTATCAATGGCAGCTATACCAATGTCGTGGGCTTGCCACTTGCACAAACGCTGGCATTGATCAAAAGCCTCACAGACGTCAGCGATAGGTAAAGAGATAAGACAGATGAAGGCAAAAGCTATCAATTGATCACAGATTGGTTGCTAAGCTTTTGCACATAATGACACGGTAGGGTCATGGGCAAGAGTAAGTCGTATTTGTTACACTGTAAAGCTAATAGGCGATAAACGCCTAATAAGAAAGCTGAGAGATAAGAGAAAAACATTATGTCCGAAGAGCTGCTGATTAATATTAGTCCAATGGAATCCCGTGTCGCGGTGTTAGACAACGGCATCTTGGGCGAAATTTATATTGAACGTCATCATAAACTGGGTCTGGTTGGTAATATCTATCTGGGGACAGTCGTGCGTGTCTTACCTGGTATGCAGGCGGCGTTTGTGGATATTGGCCAGTCGCGGACAGCGTTTCTACATGTCAATGATATGCAGCGTGAGCCGCGCCCAGTCGCAGAAAGCAAAAATAAAGCGGCCCAAACGACCAAGAAAGAGACTGACACAGATATTAATAAAGACGGTGGCGTGCTAGATGACTCAGCCGACAGTTTGGCGGTCATGCCTCCTGTGGTCAGTACCCAAAGTACTGACGTTGTACCAGTGACTAAAACCCTTATTCAGCACCGCTTGCACGAAAGCCAGCGTATTTTAGTACAAGTGACCAAAGATCAATTGGGTAGCAAAGGCGCTCGCTTAACCACCAACATATCGCTACCATCGCGTTATTTGGTCTATCTACCTTCCAGTGAGCATATTGGTATATCACAGCGAATTGATGGGGAAGAGGAGCGCACGCGTTTAAAGACTGAGCTGAGTAGTTTGATGCAAACGGTCAATCTAAAAGGCGGTCTCATTGCTCGTACTGCAGCAGAGCGTGTTCCTGTCGATAAGCTAGAAGAAGATATTTATTACTTATTACAGCTTTGGCGTACCATTTGTGCGCGCCGTCAAGAGATCAACCATCATCAAAGCTCAGAGCTGATCTATCAAGAGCTATCACTGCCACTGCGCTCCATTCGTGACTTAGTACACGCCGATACCGAAAAAGTCATCATCGATAATACGCAAGTTTATGAGCAAGTAAGGTACTTTGCCAAAGAGTTTGTGCCTTTTGTCTACGATCGAATCGTACATTACACTGCAGAGCAGTCGTTATTTGATGTACACCGTGTCGAAGACGACTTACGTGATGCCCTAAAACGCCGCGTGGATCTAAAGTCTGGTGGTTATCTGATTATTGATCAAACTGAAGCGATGACCACCATTGACGTCAATACGGGCTCCTTTGTTGGCGGCCGCTCATTAGAAGACACGGTCTATAAAACCAACTTAGAAGCCACTCACGCTATCGCTCGGCAGTTGCGTCTGCGCAATCTAGGCGGCATTATTATCTTAGACTTTATCGATATGCTGGAACAACAGCATAAAGACGATGTACTTGAGAGTTTGCAAGCGCAGCTGGCACAAGATTATGCCAAAACCAAAATCACGCAAGTAAGTGAGCTTGGGTTAGTAGAAATGACACGTAAACGCACGCGCGAGTCTTTAGGGCAGCAGCTTTGTGAGCCATGCTCGACCTGCCAAGGCCGCGGATTCGTAAAAACCGCAGAAACCGTCTGTTTTGAGATATTTCGTGAGATCATGCGCTGTGCCCGTACGTATAACTCCCCTAAGAAATTCACTGTCGTCGCTCATGCGGCGGTTATTGATTTACTGTTAACGTCGGAGTCCGACACCGTGGCAGACTTAGAGTACTTATTAGGTAGGGTCATTACTTTTGATGTAGAAAACCTGTACACCCAAGAGCAGTATGATATTGTTTTGGACTGATGGCGTAACTCACTGTTTATGTGTGCAAGTTGCCTCTCTGTTTATGGATAGCGCCGTTCAACAGGGTAGGGTGTTGCACCGCCCCCTATATTGCGCTTGCAATGAAAAAAATACTATGTATAATATACACCACTGAATTATATACGCGCAGCCGATTAAAAAGCTGGCGCTATGACAGCTAGAGCATCGTTTCTAGCACTATTTCATTATGCCTTTGCTGACATCCATATTAATAGGAGGGTTGGCGGGGCTTTAAACTATTTTGCTTTTAGCACGCTGCTGGTTCTCTTGAAGAACAGATTCTGTAAAGAATGGGAAGCCGCTTGAAGTGAATCTTTAACCAAACTGCCTTTGATCACAAGCTTGCAACGCAAGAATGACAAAGGCACATATTAGGAGCTTGCTGGCATGGCTAACCAGAGAATCCGTATCCGTCTCAAGTCATTTGATCATCGTCTGATTGATCAGTCGGCGCAAGAGATTGTCGATACTGCAAAGCGCACCGGTGCGCAAGTTTGTGGTCCTGTACCGTTGCCGACTCGCATTGAGCGCTTCAACGTTCTAACCTCACCACACGTTAACAAAGACGCTCGTGACCAGTACGAAATTCGTACTCATAAGCGTATGGTTGATATCGTTCAGCCTACTGACAAAACTGTGGATGCGCTAATGAAACTAGATTTAGCGGCGGGTGTTGACGTTCAAATTGCTTTGGGTTAATGCACATTACACACCCAACCCATTAATATAAGATATAAAGAGGTCTAAAATGGCGATCGGTTTAGTCGGTAAAAAATGCGGCATGACCCGTGTCTTCACTGAAACAGGCGCATCTATCCCTGTGACAGTGGTTGAGGTCGATGCAAACCGCATTACTCAAGTAAAAAATACTGATGTAGATGGCTATCAAGCTATCCAAATTACCACAGGTACCCGTCGTGACAGTCGCGTAACAGCCGCACAAAAAGGTCACTTCGCTAAAGCTGGCGTTAAAGCTGGCCGTGGTGTGTGGGAATTTCGTGCCAATGAAAGCGATCTTGAAGGTCGTGAGATTGGTGGTGAGATCCTAGCTGACTTATTCGAACAAGGTCAGATGGTTGATGTGACAGGACAGAGTAAAGGTAAAGGTTTCCAAGGTCCTGTAAAACGTCACAACTTTAGCATGCAAGATGCTACTCATGGTAACTCAGTATCTCATCGTGCACATGGTTCAACTGGTCAAAACCAGTCACCAGGTAAAGTATTCAAAGGCAAAAAGATGGCGGGCCAGATGGGTAACAAGCGTGTTACTGTTCAAGGCCTAGAAGTGATCTCGGTTGATGCCGAGAAAGGGTTACTTGTCATCAAGGGTGCTATCCCAGGTGCCACCGGTGGCGATGTTATCGTACGTCCGTCAGTCAAAGCCTAAGCAAGGGGATTAACGTGGATTTAAAAACAGTTACAGGTGCGGCGGTTGAGCTTTCTGATACGGCATTTGGTCGTGAATTCAACGAAGCACTAGTGCATCAAGTCGTCACCGCTTATTTAGCTGGTGCTCGCCAAGGTACACGCGCACAAAAAACCCGTGCCGAAGTTTCTGGCGGTGGTATCAAGCCATGGCGCCAAAAAGGTACTGGTCGCGCTCGTGCGGGTTCTATTCGTAGCCCAATCTGGCGTTCAGGTGGTCGTGCATTCGCTGCAAAACCACAAGATTGGTCACAGAAAGTAAACCGTAAAATGTATCGCGGTGCGATGCAGTGCATCCTAGCCGAATTGATTCGCCAAGAGCGTTTGATTTTGGTAGAAGAGTTGAGCGTTTCTGGGCCTAAGACTAAAGAGCTGATTGCAAAGTTAAATGAGCTTAATGCACCTCGTGCACTAATCGTCACCAAAGAAGTTGACGAAAACTTATACTTAGCTGCTCGCAACATTCCACATGTCAATGTACTTGGTACAAATGAAGTGGACCCAGTGAGTTTGATCGCGTTTGATAAAGTGATCATGTCAGTTGAAGCTGCGAAACAATTTGAGGAAGCACTAGCATGAATAACGCAAGACTTTATCAGGTCTTAAGAGGGCCTGTATTCTCAGAAAAATCTCAAATGCTTGGCGACTCACTTGGTGTGCAGGTATTTAAAATTGATTCTAATGCTACTAAGCTTGAAGTCAAAAAAGCAGTTGAGTTGATGTTTGAAGGTGTTGAAGTTACTAAAGTAAACACTTTGAATGTTAAAGGTAAGACAAAGCGTTTTGGTAAGAGTATCGGCCGTCGTAACGACTATAAAAAAGCCTATGTTACCTTAAAAGCTGGTCAAGATGTACAAATGGCTGATGCTGGTGAAGAGGTCGCGAATACGACTGCTTCTGCTAGTGAAACAGCGAACAACGAATAAGGATTACACTCATGCCTATCGTAAAAGCAAAGCCAACATCACCAGGCCGTCGTTTTGTTGAAAAAGTGGTGCATCCACACCTTTACAAAGGTCGTCCTTATGCAGCGCTTCTCGAATCAAAAAGTAAGTCAGGTGGTCGTAACAATAATGGTCGCATAACTACTCGTCACATTGGCGGTGGTCATAAGCAACATTATCGCATCATCGATTTCAAACGTACTAAAGACAATATCCCAGCTGTGGTTGAGCGTATTGAATACGATCCTAACCGTACTGCACATATTGCATTACTTAAGTACGCTGATGGCGAACGTCGTTACATCATTGCTGCTAAAAAACAAGCAGTTGGTGATACAGTAATGTCAGGCGAAACTTCTCCAATCCGTCCAGGTAACTGTCTACCGCTGAAAAACATCCCATTGGGTACTGTGATTCACAATATCGAGCTTAAAATCGGTAAAGGTGCACAGATGGCTCGTTCTGCGGGTGCTAGCGTTCAGTTACTAGGTCGTGACGGTATCTACGCAATTTTACGTATGCGTTCAGGCGAAACTCGCCGTGTACATGTGAATTGCCGTGCTGTTATCGGTGAAGTCTCTAACACTGAAAACAACTTGAAATCACTTGGTAAAGCCGGTGCTTCACGTTGGCGCGGTGTTCGTCCTTCAGTTCGTGGTGTCGCAATGAACCCGGTTGATCACCCGCATGGTGGTGGTGAAGGTCGTAACAAAGGTCGCCATCCAACCAGCCCTTGGGGTCAGAAGTCTAAAGGACTTAAAACGCGTCACAACAAGCGTACTGACAGTATGATCATCCGTCGCCGTCGCGCCAAGAAGAAATAAAGGAAGAATTTCATGCCTCGTTCATTGAAAAAAGGTCCATTCATAGACGCGCATTTGTTTGCCAAAGTTGAGAATGCATTAGACACCAACTCACGCAAGCCAATTAAGACTTGGTCGCGCCGCTCGATGATTCTGCCACAAATGGTTGGCCTAACTTTATCTGTTCACAACGGCCGTACACATGTACCGGTTATCGTGAGTGAGCAGATGGTTGGTCATAAACTAGGTGAATTTGCCCCGACTCGTACGTATCGTGGTCATGGCATTGACAAAAAAGCTAAGAGATAAGGTGCTTACCATGGAAGTAACTGCAAAATTACGCGGTGCCGCCATTTCGGCACAAAAAGTTAGACTCGTTGCTGATGAAGTTCGTGGCAAATCTATCGAGCGTGCTTTGGATATCCTAACGTATAGTAATAAAAAAGGCGCTGTATTTGTTAAGAAATGCCTTAACTCAGCCATCGCCAATGCCGAACATAATCACGGCTTAGATATTGATGACCTAAAAGTCGCTACTATCTACGTTGATGAAGGCATTACGCTAAAACGTATCCTACCACGTGCTAAAGGTCGCGCTGATCGTATCAGTAAGCGTACTTGTCACATCACTATAAAGGTAGGAGAATAAGTTATGGGTCAAAAAGTACATCCAATCGGAATTCGTCTTGGTGTTGTAAAAAAGCATAATGCAAATTGGTATGCTAACCCTAAACAATACTCAGAATACCTCATCAACGACATCCAAGTTCGTGAGTATCTACGCAAAAAGCTAGATAATGCTATGATCAGCAATATCATGATCGAGCGTCCTACTGGTGCTGCTAAGATTACCATCGCCACTGCGCGTCCTGGTATCGTTATCGGTAAAAAAGGCGAAGATATCGAAAGACTTCAAAAAGAGTTGACCAAAATTATGGGCGTACCTGCTCAGGTCAACATTGAAGAAATCACTTCACCTGATCTTGATGCACGTTTGGTAGCAGACGGTATCGGAAGCCAGCTTGAGCGTCGCGTTATGTTCCGTCGTGCCATGAAGCGCGCGGTACAGAACAGCATGCGTTCTGGTGCTAAAGGTATTAAAGTTGAGTTGTCTGGCCGTCTTGGCGGTGCTGAGATTGCTCGTACTGAATGGTATCGTGAAGGTCGTGTGCCATTGCATACACTCCGCGCTGATATTGACTATTCGTCAGTACGTGCAGAAACAACTTACGGCACTATCGGTGTAAAAGTTTGGATTTTCCGTGGCGAAATCCTTGACGGTATGAACAGTGTTTATAATCCCGTCAACGAAGAGAAGCCTCGTGCGCCAAAACGCCGTGGTCGTGGAAACGGAAACCGTCGAAACTCAGACAGAGGTTAAACTATGTTACAGCCAAAACGTACCAAGTTTCGTAAAATGCACAAAGGTCGTAACACAGGTCTTGCTCATCGTGGAAGCACCGTTGCATTCGGACAAATTGGTCTAAAATCGTTGACTCGTGGTCGTATGACTGCCCGTCAAATTGAAGCAGCACGTCGTACCATCACTCGTAAAATTAAGCGTGGCGGTAAGATTTGGATTCGTGTATTCCCAGACAAACCAATTACCAACAAACCATTAGAAGTACGTATGGGTAAAGGTAAAGGTCCAGTCGAGTATTGGGTATGCGAAATCAAACCTGGTAAAGTGCTATATGAAATCGAAGGGGTCTCAGAAGAGCTTGCTCGCGAAGCCTTAACGCTTGCTGCAGCAAAACTGCCCTTTAAAACTACCATTGTTAAGCGGACGATAATGTAATGAAGATCAGTGAATTACGTGATAAATCATTAGAAGAACTGACCCAGTTACTTGATGAAAAGCAACTTGATGCTTTCCGTATTCGTATGGCTAAAGCAACTGGTCAGTTGGGTAATACCCATGAAGTCAGAGGCAATCGTCGCACGATTGCTCAGATTCAGACTTTGATTAACGAGAAACAACGAGGCGACTCATGAGCGATAACAATCAAACAGCTACCAATGCTAGCGTATTGACAGGACGAGTTGTCAGCGACAAGATGGACAAGTCCATCACAGTTTTGATTGAGCGTCTGGTTCGTCATCCTTTGTATGGCAAACAGCTTCGTCGTTCTACAAAAATCAAAGCACATGATGAGAATAACGTTTGCCAACAAGGCGACCTTGTCCGCATCAAAGAAACGCGTCCAATCTCTAAAACCAAGTCTTGGACTTTGGTTGATGTGGTTGAAAAAGTAGAAAAAATCTAAGTAAATTGCATTAAAAGCCAGAAGCTGTTAAAATAGCCGCCTTTTTAAGGATGCTGATTGCGCCGAGCGTATATCACTCACATTAAGAGTAAGCAGCGGTTATTAATATTAAAATGCCGACTACTCATACTGTGCTAGCGGCAGCAACTGGTTTTTATTGCTCATACGTGTGGAGTAACGCTATGATTCAGGTTGAGTCAATGCTGGAAGTTGCAGACAATAGCGGTGCAAGGCGAGTTCAGTGCATTAAAGTACTGGGTGGTTCTCATCGTCGTTATGCATCAGTTGGCGACATTATTAAAGTAACGGTTAAAGAAGCCATTCCGCGTGGTCGTGTTAAAAAAGGCGACGTGATGAATGCTGTAGTTGTACGTACCAAAAAAGGCGTTCGTCGTCCTGATGGTTCTGTGTTGCGTTTTGATGACAATGCTGCGGTATTGTTGAACCAAAACAAAGCGCCGATTGCAACTCGTATTTTTGGACCGGTAACTCGTGAACTACGTGGTGATCAGTTTATGAAAATTGTATCACTAGCACCAGAAGTATTGTGAGGTAATCCATGTCAAAATTACGTAAAGGCGATACAGTTATCGTGATTGCTGGGAAAGACAAAGGCAAGCAAGGTACTGTACAAGCTGTAAAAAATGATCGTATTAAAGTTGAAGGCATTAATATTGTTACTAAACATCAGAAGCCAAATCAGGCAACTGGCGTTGAAGGTGGCATTCTTAAGCAAGAAGCTTTTCTGCATATCTCAAATGTCGCAATTCTAAATGCGCAAACCCAAAAAGCTGATCGTATTACTTATCAGTTCGGCGAAGACGGCAACAAACAACGCGTCTATCGTTCGAACGGTGAAGTAGTGGCGACTGCGTAAGACACTAAGGGTGTAATGGTAATGGCAAGATTAAAATCTTTATATAACGATGAACTAAAGCAGCAAATCAAAGAAGAGCTTGGTTTGGCAAATGTGATGCAAGTGCCTAAGATCACTAAAATCACACTTAACATGGGTGTAGGCGGCGCGTCTCAAGACAAGAAATTGCTTGAAGGTGCTGTGGCTGATATGACTGCGATTGCTGGTCAAAAACCTGTTGTCACCAAAGCGCGTAAATCAGTTGCTGGCTTTAAGATTCGTGAAGAATGGCCAATTGGCTGTAAAGTAACGCTACGCGGTGAGCAAATGTACGAATTTTTGGATCGTCTCATTGCCATTGCAATTCCTCGTATTCGTGATTTCCGCGGTTTTTCACCTAAAGCCTTTGACGGACGTGGTAACTACTCTTTGGGTATCAAAGAACAAATCGTATTCCCAGAAGTAGATTTTGACAAGATTGATCGTATCCGCGGTATGGATGTGACAATCACCACGTCAGCTGGTACTGATGAAGAAGGTCGTGCGTTGCTTAAAGCATTCGGCTTCCCATTTAAATAAGGTAAAGACGTTATGGCAAAGAAGAGCATGATTAACCGCGAATTAAAGCGCGAAAAAATGGTTGCTAAATATGCTGAAAAGCGTATCAAGCTAAAAGAAACTATCAGTGATATGACTGCAAGTGACGAAGCTCGTATGGAAGCGATGTTAGAGCTACAAGCTTTACCACGTAATTCATCACCAGTACGTCTACGTAATCGTTGTGCTATCACCGGTCGTCCTCACGGTTACTTCCGCAAGTTTGGCTTATCACGCAATATGCTGCGTGAGCGTGTCATGCAAGGCGATGTGCCTGGTGTTCGTAAAGCAAGCTGGTAAGGAGTAACTATATGAGTATGCAAGATACCGTTGGGGATATGCTAACCCGTATTCGTAACGCACAAATGGCTAACAAAGTATCGGTAGCAATGCCGAGCTCTAAATTACGTAAATCAATTGCTGATTTACTAGTTAGCGAAGGTTATGTGGCGAGCGCCGTTGTTACTGAAGAAGAAAACAACAAAGCAACCCTTACTATTGAATTGAAGTATTTCGAAGGCCGCGCTGTCATCGAAACTATCCAACGTTATAGCCGTCCTGGTCTACGCCAGTTCCGCGGTAAAGACGCTATCCCTACTGTTAAGCAAGGTATGGGTGTTGCTATCGTATCGACTAGCCAAGGTATCATGAGCGATCGTGCTGCACGCGCTGCTGGTATCGGTGGTGAAATCGTTGCATTTGTTGCCTAATTAGCATTCTTTGCTTTAGGCAATAAAACGATAAAGTCTATTTGGACCCCTTTAAGCTTTGTTAAATTTATAAAAATTTATAATAAGCTTGAAGAAACCTAAACATTCGATGTTAATAAAATTGAAAGATGTTTAATGGGAACAACTATGCTAAACTAGCAGGCTTTTTAGCCTGTTAGTTTTTTCGCTAATATAAAGAAGTTAATTTTTTAAGGAATATTCCTATGTCTCGTGTGGCTAAAGCCCCAGTGACGCTGCCAAATGGCGTAAGCGTTACTTTGAACGATCGGCAGGTCGAAGTTAAAGGCAAGAACGGCAATTTGTCTTTACGCCTGCATGAATTGGTCGAGCTGAAACAGGAAGATGATGCTATCATTTTCTCACCTACAGTCGATTCAAAAGAAGCTATGATGCACACTGGCACCATGCGCGCTCTGCTTAACAACTATGTTACGGGCGTGAATGAAGGCTTTGAAAGACGTCTTCAACTGATTGGTGTTGGTTATCGCGCACAAGTTACTGGTAATAAAGTAACTTTAAACGTCGGTTACTCTCATCCAGTAGAGTATACGTTGCCTGAAGGTGTGTCAGCTGAAACCCCAACGCAAACTGAAATTGTTTTGAAATCAAACAATAAACAGCAGCTTGGTCAAGCAGCGGCTAATATCCGTGGTTTCCGCCCACCTGAGCCTTATAAAGGCAAAGGTATTCGTTATAGTGACGAACATGTGATTCGCAAAGAAGCTAAGAAAAAATAAGGTGAGTTGAAATGTTTGATAAAAAAGCAGCTCGTCTGCGTCGAGCTAAGAAAACCCGCGCGCATATCCGTGTCTTAGGCGCTCATCGCTTAACGGTTAATCGCACGCCGAAACATATTTATGCCCAGATTATCTCTCCGAACGGTGGTGAAGTGATTGCTCAGGCATCTACCTTGGACGGCAGTTTGCGTTCAGGCGCGACAGGCAATACTGATGCCGCAACGTCTGTGGGTCAATTGATCGCAGAACGTGCAAAAGCAGCTGGTATTACTAAAGTTGCCTTTGACCGTAGTGGTTTTAAATATCATGGTCGAGTAAAAGCTTTAGCAGAAGCTGCTCGCGAAAATGGATTGGAGTTTTAATCATGGCTAGAAATGATAAAAATGATAAGAACGAACAGACTGACGGTCTAGTAGAACGCCTAGTTACCGTTGATCGCGTTGCAAAAGTTGTTAAAGGTGGTCGTATTTTCTCATTCACTGCGTTGACCGTAGTGGGCGATGGCAATGGTCGTGTTGGTTTTGGTCGTGGTAAAGCACGTGAAGTGCCAGCTGCTATTCAAAAAGCACTAGAAGCTGCCAAACGTAATATGATCACTGTTGATCTTAATGATGCAACTTTGTATCATCCAATCAAAGCACGTCATGGTGCTAGTAAAGTCTACATGCAACCTGCATCTGAAGGTACTGGCGTAATCGCTGGTGGCGCAATGCGTGCTGTATTAGAAGTTGCTGGTGTCAAAGATGTTTTGACTAAATGTTATGGTTCTACCAATACTGCTAACGTTGTTCGTGCAACGTTTAACGGTTTACGTGATATGTCAACTCCAGAGAAGATGGCAGCTAAACGTGGTAAATCTGTAGACGAAATCTTGGGTTAACTTAGACTAGGTGAGTTACGATGAAAAAAATGAAAGTCACTCAATTTAAATCGGGTGCCCATCGCCTAAAGAGCCACAAAGCGAGCTTGAAAGGATTGGGTTTACGCCGTATTAATCATACTGTTGTAGTAGAAGACACTCCTTCAACACGTGGTATGGTCAATCGCGTCAACTACATGGTAAAAGTGGAGGAAGCGTAATGGGACTTAGATTAAATGAATTATCACCAGGTGTTGGCGCAAAGAAAACTGCCCAACGTCGTGGTCGTGGTATCGGTTCAGGTCTTGGTAAGACTGGTGGTCGTGGTGTAAAAGGTCAGAAATCTCGTTCAGGTTCTAGCATTCGCTCAGGATTTGAAGGTGGCCAAATGCCTTTATATCGCCGTCTACCGAAATTTGGTTTTACCAGTAAAATGGCAATGAAGACTGCTGAAGTGCGTCTGTCTGAACTGAATAAAATTGAAGGCGATGTGGTTAGCGTTGAAACACTGAAAGCGGCTAACCTAATCCGTCATGATATGAAGCGTGCCCGTGTTATGTTGTCAGGCGAAGTCACTAAAGCTTATACTTTTAAAGGTATCAAAGTGACTAAAGGCGCCAAGCAAGCAATCGAAGCTGCTGGTGGTAGCATCGAGGAGTAGTAACGTGTCAAAACAATCAATGTCATCGGCTGGTATACCGCTTAATCCATTTGCGTTCATACGTAAGTATGATGAACTATGGAAGCGTTTATTATTCTTAATCGGCGCATTGATTGTTTATCGTTTAGGGTCACACATTCCTGTACCAGGTATTAACCCAGTTAATCTGGCTGATCTGTTTTCGCGCAACGAAAATACCATCCTGAGCATGTTTAATATGTTCTCAGGGGGTGCACTAGAGCGTATGTCTATCATGGCGCTTGGCATTATGCCTTATATCTCAGCGTCCATTATTGTACAGATGATGTCTGCGGTATTGCCATCGCTTGAAGCCCTCAAAAAAGAAGGTGAAGCGGGACGACGTAAGCTAAATAAGTACACCCGTCAAGGGACACTTGCTTTAGCACTGGTACAGTCATTAGGAATGTGTGCGGGTTTAATCAGCCAAAATCTTACCTTATCTACTGGTCTTACCTTTTACATACCAGCGGTTACTTCTTTAGTAGCAGGCGCAATGTTCTTAATGTGGCTTGGTGAGCAGATTACAGAACGTGGTGTGGGTAATGGTATCTCAATGCTTATTTTTGCAAGCATTGTGGCCGGTACGCCAGGTATGATTTCGCAGTCTATTGAACAGGTCAATCAAGGGCAGATGAACTTGATTGTACTATTTATTTTTGTGCTACTAGGCATCGCGGTTACCGCAGGTATCGTTTATATTGAACGTGCTCAGCGCCGTGTTCCTGTAAACTATGCACAAAAACAACAACAGGGACGCAAAATTTATGCTCAGCAGCAGTCACATTTGCCGTTGAAGCTGAACATGGCAGGGGTTATCCCAGCTATTTTTGCCAGCTCTTTATTGTTGTTTCCCGCAAGTTTGGGGCAGTGGGTGGGTCAATCTACCGATCCTAGCTTCACACAGAAAATATTGCAAAATATGGCACTCGTGTTGTCTCCTGGACAACCGCTGTATCTAGTACTGTTCGGTGCAATGATTATTTTCTTCTGTTACTTCTATACGGCATTGGTATTTAGTCCACGTGAAGTAGCTGAAAACCTTAAACGTAGTGGTGCGTATATCCCCGGTATTCGCCCAGGACAACAAACTCAGCGTTACCTCGATCATGTATTAAACCGACTGACCTTTATTGGCGCGATGTATATGACGGTTATTTGTTTAATGCCAATGGTCGTCCAGTCATCGTTTGGTGTACCGTTCCAACTTGGTGGTACGTCTTTACTGATTATGGTGGTTGTGGTAATGGATTTCATCTCGCAGATACAAGCGCATTTGATGACCCATCAATATCATGATCAGACGTTAATTCAATCGCCCACTCAACCTTAAATGAGCGGTACGATATTTCAAGGAGCATGCTATGAAAGTTCAAGCATCAGTTAAGAAGATTTGCGGTAGCTGTAAAGTTGTGCGCCGTAAAGGCCGTGTACATATTATCTGTACAGCAGAACCGCGCCACAAGCAACGTCAAGGTTAATATTTGGTACCATAAGTTTTTTAACTTTTGTTACTAAATAAATTAATACTTGAAAAATAACGGCGGATGGGATATCATCCGCCACTTGCCGTGTTTATGCAGAATGTTTTATAATACTGTCAGTCGATAGGCTTGTAATTGAGTCAAAAAGCGACAGTAATCATAAAAACTCTAGTATTAACAGCAACAAATCTGAAGAATAATGCCTTATTGATAAATAACGCTTATTTTTCTTTAATGGAGAGAAATCAATGGCTCGTATTGCCGGCGTAAACATTCCGGATAATAAGCATGCTGTTATTTCACTAACTTACATCTTTGGTGTAGGTCGTACCACTGCTCAGAAAATCTTAGAAGCAGTTGGCATTGCCCCTACTACTAAAGTTAGTCAGTTAGATGATACACAGTTAGATGCTATCCGTGCACAAGTTGCAAATTACATGACTGAGGGTGACCTTCGTCGTGAAGTTTCAATGAATATCAAGCGTTTAGTTGATCTTGGTTGTTACCGTGGCATCCGCCATCGTCGTAACCTACCGGTTAGAGGTCAGAACACCAAGAACAACGCTCGTACTCGCAAGGGTCCGACACGCCCTCTCAAAAGATAATTAACTTAGGAAGCTAAAAGATGGCTAAAGACACTCGTAGTCGCAAAAAAGTGACTCGTCGTTCAGTATCGGAGGGCGTTGCCCATATCCATGCGTCTTTTAATAACACCATTGTTACGATTACCGATCGTCAAGGTAATGCACTGGCTTGGGCCACTTCAGGTGGACAAGGCTTCCGTGGTTCACGTAAATCTACACCATTTGCAGCTCAGGTTGCAGCTGAAGTCGCTGGTAAAGCGGCTCAAGAATACGGTGTTAAGAATATCGACGTTTTGGTCAAAGGACCAGGACCGGGTCGTGAGTCTGCGGTAAGAGCACTAGGTGCATTGGGTTATAAAGTTAATAGCATCTCTGATGTTACCCCAATCCCACACAATGGTTGCCGTGCGCCGAAAAAGCGCCGCGTCTAATATTAAAGACGAAGCTTTTTATCCCAAAAGCTTATAGGAGACATAACAATGGCCCGCTATATTGGACCAAAACTCAAATTATCACGTCGTGAAGGTACAGACTTAGGCCTTAAGTCTGGCGTAAAACCATATGACGTAAAAACAAAAAAAGCTGGTCGTCCACCAGGTCAACATGGCGTTAGCCGTAACAAGACCTCTGAATATGCTTTACAGCTGCGCGAAAAGCAGAAAGTTAAGCGTATTTATGGTGTATTAGAGCGTCAGTTTGCTAATTACTATAAAGAAGCTGCTCGTAAGCGCGGTGCTACTGGTGAAAACTTGTTAGCTATGCTTGAGAGTCGTCTAGATAACGTTGTATATCGCATGGGCTTTGGCTCAACTCGCGCAGAAGCACGTCAGCTAGTCAGTCATCGTACTGTTATGGTAAAAAAAGCTGGCCGTGATGAGTTTGTTCGTGTGAATATTCCTTCAATTCAGCTTCAAGATGGTGATGTCATCGCTATCCAAGAGAAATCTCGCGAACAACTACGTATTAAAAACGCTATCGAATTAGCGACACAACGTGGTATTCCAGAATGGCTTGATGTTGACCACAGCAAACTACAAGGCACATTTAAACATGCGCCTGATCGTATTGATCTACCTGCTGAAATCAACGAAAGCTTGATCGTTGAGCTATACTCTAAGTAATGACGTAATGCTCAATGTTATGAAAATGGCATTGAGCAATTAACGTTAATTAAACCAGTTTAATAAATCGAGGTGACATCATGATGCTAAATGCAACTGAGTTTCTAACGCCGAATGCCATTAATGTGGATACGGTTAACGAAACGATTGCGAAAGTCACGCTCGAACCGTTAGAACGCGGCTTTGGGCATACCCTAGGTAATGCTCTGCGTCGCATCTTGTTATCTTCATTACCTGGTGCTGCAGTCATTGAAGCTGAGATTGATGGTGTTGACCATGAATACTCAACGCTTGAAGGCCTGCAAGAAGACGTACTTGATTTGCTTTTGAACTTAAAAGGCTTAGCAATTACGCTTCATGACCAAAATGAAGTATTTTTGACCTTGGATAAACAAGGTCCAGGCACTATTACTGCTGCAGACATCGCGTTGCCGCACAATGTTGACATCATCAATCCAGAATTGGTCTTGGGTACATTGAGCGATCGTGGTCATCTTAAGATGCGTTTGCGTGTAGTGATGGGTCGTGGATATGAGCCAGCAAACCAGCGCCGTGAAGATGGTGATACTAAAGCAATTGGACGTTTAAAGCTTGATGCAAGTTTTAGTCCTGTGCTTCGTGTTGCTTATCAGGTTGAGAACGCTCGTGTAGAGCAGCGTACTGATCTTGATCGTCTTATCATTGAGCTTGAAACTAATGGCACTATAGATCCAGAAGAAGCAATTCGTAAAGCAGCCACTATTTTACAACAACAGATTTCTATCTTTGTTGACCTAGAAGCTGAAGAAGCGCCTGAGCCTGTGAAAGAGAAAGAAGAGGTTGATCCGGTGCTATTACGCCCTGTGGACGATCTTGAACTAACGGTTCGCTCAGCCAACTGCTTGAAAGCTGAAAACATTTACTATATCGGTGATTTGGTACAGCGTTCAGAGACTGAACTTCTAAAAACCCCAAATCTTGGTAAGAAATCATTGACAGAAATCAAGGACGTATTAGCGTCTAAAGATTTAGAGCTCGGTATGCGCCTAGATAACTGGCCACCAGCTGATTTACGTGTTGATGATCGCTTTTCTTATCGTAGCCGTTAAACTTTAAGGATTTTTGACTATGCGCCATCGTAAGAGTGGAGTCAAGCTGGGTCGTACCGGCAGTCATCGTAAGGCAATGTTTCAGAACATGACCAACTCATTATTTGAGCATGAACTGATCAAAACAACTTTACCAAAAGCAAAAGAGTTACGCCGCGTTGCCGAGCCATTAATCACTATGGCTAAAGAAGACAGCGTTGCTAACCGTCGTTTAGCATTCAGCCGTATGCGTAGCAAAGCTATGGTAGGCAAATTATTTGGCACGTTGGGTCCTCGTTACCAAACACGTCCAGGTGGATATTTGCGTATCGTAAAATGCGGTTACCGTGATGGTGACAATGCGCCAATGGCTTATGTAGAATTGGTTGATCGCGACTAATTTTATACTGACCTATAAGTATATAAAAAAAGCTCCAATAAATTGGAGCTTTTTTTTGTGCGTCACATTTGTCATTATTCTTCGTTAACTATAGTAGCAAGGAAGCAACGTCAGCAGCACCTTGTCTGATAATCTCAGGTTGGCCGCTAGTCATATCGACAATGGTGGTGAGCTTAGTGGTCTTGATACCCGCGTTAATGAGACCATCTATCTGATTGCCCAACAGCTCTTCAATCTCAAATGGATCATCGAGGATATCGTCTCTATTAGGTAGTATGAGGGAGCTGGTCAAGATTGGTTCATCCATTGCCTCTAAGAGTGCCTGAGCAATAGGGTTACTCGGTACGCGAATACCTATGGTTTTTTTCTTGGCGTGTGCCAGTTTTTTTGGCACATCTTTTGTAGCATTTAGAATGAATGTAATAGGTGCGGGGGTATGGGCTTTTAGTTGTTTAAACTGTACATTGTCTACGGTGGCATAATTAGCAATTTCACTTAAGTCACGACACAATAAAGTAAATTGATGCTTGTCATCCAGTTCACGAATTTGCTTAAGCTTCTCTAGTGCCTCTTTTGCCCCTAGGCGGCAACCAAACGCGTAACTGGTATCAGTGGGATAGATGATTAATTGGTCCTTGCGTAATAGATCAGCGGCTTGTTCAATAAGACGCGGCTGTGGATTGTCCGGATGAATATAGAGTACTTGCATAATAGATCCTTATTTATAATTATTGGGTTTTTGTCATTAGGAGAGATTGTTTTTATTGACACTACGAATCAAATCTATACAGAGTTGTTCAAATACTTGTTTTGTTTACTGCGCAGACATTGTATAAGTAGGGTGGGTGATACTATATGAGTCTGAGAGATCACGCACCGCTTTATACTGCGTTATTCATTAGACCCAGTATAGCGCACAGCAAATATAAGTTTAGTGGCAAGACGTTACTATCCGTAGAAAATCGTTAACGAAAGATCATAGAGAGTAGCAAGGCTAAGCCCATGTACCGTCGTTAGCGTCGCCAGTAGCACAGACCGTCAGAAGGGCATGTAATAAGACTTTAGCATCACGGGGTAGGGTATGAGGCTTTGCGATGTATTCCTCAACCTGTCGATAAACGTCATTTTCGAAGGTACTACTGCTGGTATCAAATGTTGCAAATAAATTGTCTTGTGAGACTTGAAAAGAGCGTCCGCAAGCTAGAGTGAATAGACACTCAAGCGCCTGTGGTTTGATCTCTACACGCTCAAACGCTTGCTGCTGAGCGACTGATCGTCCATCTGGTGCGTACCAATAGCCAAAGTCAGGCAAGCGTCTACGAGCGTCCCCTGCTATGCACCAATGACTCGCCTCGTGCAGCGCACTAGCAAAAAATCCATGGGCAAACGCTATTCTGGCAGGCTCATTATTTTGTGCAGGGAAGTACTCTGGTTCGCTTTCACTACGGACCAAGACGACTTTTTGCGCGGCAAATAGGGTATTGAATAATTGGATAAGCCAGTTTGTCGCTGCGCGTTCCCTGTCATCAGATGTTTGTATAGTGCTATCAGATGCTTTGCTAGGAAGTAGACTGTACCATTCATCTTGCCACTTCTTGAAACACTCATTTAAGTACTTATTTCTTCGAATGCTTCCTGACTCAGGAGAAAGTAGGTTGTTATTACTGGTCAGATTGGTAAGACGTTGCAGTAGTTCTTTGGTTTTGACAAAAGGGAGTAGATTAGAAAAATCAACTTTATTTTTAACTGGATCCATAGATAACACACTGACCAAATAGAGGATAAAAAGTAAGAAGAGATCGGCTGAGGAAAAAGAATACCAAAAAATATTAACATACTAGCGCTAGCACAGCACGGTGCTTTCCGTTAGTATGGCAGGCAATATTATACACCGTTTTGACGAATGAGGTCGCGCATGTCAAGCACTCCAGAAAGTAAACCGTCAGCATTGAACCCTGACAATAAAAAAGCGCCTGTAACGAATAGCATGCCTGAGCACATCTCTTTAGATAAATGGGCAGACACGGGTTATGAGTGGGCAGGAGAAGTAGAGCCGAGCTCTTTTCAACGTCTCGCTACTGTTTTGTCCACCGACCATGAACAGACAAAAACGCAGCTCGATGCTAACCTATATCGCCGCAATAATGTCTTACATCTGGCTTTTACACTGACGGGTAACGTCTGGCTAACTTGTCAACGTTGTCTACAACCAGTGGCTATTGATTTGTCTGATGATTATGACATTGCCTTGCTAGAAAACGAGAGCCAAGTGCGCTTAGTGAATGAAGAGCAAGACTATTTGCTACTTGATGAAATCATCACGGAGCAATCACCAGAGCGTTTACTACCCTTTAAAAAGCTGGTTGAAGATGAAATCTTGCTCAAGACCCCAATGGCGCCAAAGCATGATGACTGCGAAATGACGGTAGAGCAATTTGGTGAGATACCAGAAGAAGAGGAAAGTGAAAACCCATTTGCGGCTTTAGCCTCCTTAAAAGGCAAGCTCTAACCGTATAAATGCTCTGCTCTTTAGATTTATAATGCCTTTTATCTGCTTTGTACAGAAGAGTGAAAGGCAGGGCTTTATTAATCCATTAAACATGCGTATAATGTCCGGTTTATTGCATTCTAGCAACAAGTTACTTGCTGATAGACGCTGACTGGGCAAAATTTCTGTGGATTTTAGACGCAGTCAGTATTATATGTAGGTGACAATCTATTTAACTAATGATGCTTAAGACTTAGGTTGTGGTGATTATATAGCCTCTGTCAGTATCGACTAAAGCTGAATTTTAAGCTTATCCCTTTTAAGTATAGGAGCTATATCATGGCTGTTCAAAAAAGTCGTAAAAGCCGTTCTCGTCGTGACATGCGCCGTTCACACCATCGTATGGAAGTGGCTGAGCTAAGCGTAGATGCGACCACTGGTGAAAAACATCGTCGTCATCACATGACTAAAGATGGTTTCTACCGTGGCCGTCAGTTATTCAAGGTCAGTCAAGACGCTTAAGTCATTGACTATTCAATAGCTAATACATAAGTAATGATAGTACTGGTGATTGTCATTACTTGTGTGCAGCCGTTATTAGACAATATGTTTTAAGCTAAAAAAAGCCAAGTTATTTCGCTATCATATATTATGTGGCTGGATAACTTGGCTTTTTGCTATATGTTTTTTATCAACCGTGTTTTCACATCCTTTTATCTGTAGCTTTTGGTAGATATGAAGATGAACTAATACAATTGATCACTTTGTTCCGAGTAGGGTTCTTTGCTTGGTGTGTTTGGTTGTCATCCGCTATGATAATAGTGTGCGTCAGTGTATAGTTTACCGATGGTTTGTTTTCTTAGACAAATAATGAAAGGATCGGCTGATATCGTGTCTAATAACGGTATATAGTACCTAATAACATCATTACCCCCATTATTTTTAGGGATATTTCCAATTAAATAAGGAATGTTGGTTATGGCCTCTGCACCCGATATGGTAAAAAAGCAGCCCACGCGTATTGCGGTAATTTTTCCGGGACAAGGATCACAAGTGGTCGGGATGACTAGTGAGCTTGCTGAAACTTATCCAGAGATTCGTGATACTTTCACCGAGGCGAGTGACGCACTTGGTGAGGATTTATGGGCAATCTGTCAGGATGAAGAAAAGCTCAATCAAACCCAGTACACTCAGCCTGCACTACTGACGGCTAGCATAGCAATTTGGCGTATTTTAAAACAAAAAATAGACACACCCCCTTGCTACTTGGCTGGTCATTCTCTAGGTGAGTACAGTGCGCTTTGTGCAGCGGGCGTATTATCGCTTGGTGATGCGGTAACCTTGGTACATAAGCGTGGTCAGTTGATGCAAGAGGCTGTCGTTGGTGTCGATACAGCGATGGCAGCAGTATTGGGGCTTGAGGACAATCGGGTCGAAAATCTGTGTGAGCAAGCGACTGAACATGTGGCCGATGCGGTGGTTGATGCCGCCAACTTTAATAGCCCAGGCCAAGTGGTCATATCGGGCAATGCTGCTGGCGTTAGTGCGGTGATTGATAAAGTGCAAAATACGGGCAAAAAAGCGATCTCTCTAAAGGTAAGTGTGCCGTCACATTGTGCGCTTATGGAGCCCGCAAGTAGTGCGCTCGCTGAGATATTGGCCGCAATCAAATTTGATCAAGCGACGATTCCTGTTATTCAAAATCGTCATGCGCGCGTTGAGAGTAGTGCTGTCGGTATCAAACAAGCATTAACAGAGCAGTTAAGCCAACCTGTCTTATGGTCAAAGACAATGCAAGAGCTGGCTGACAAACAAATTAATGTTTTAATTGAATGTGGCAGTGGTAATGTATTGAGTAATTTGGCTAAGCGTCAAGCGCAACCAATTACCAGTTATCCTACGGATAAACCTGCCCGTCTCGATAAGTTAATGGAGGTATTATCATGAGTCGTACGATTACATTAGTGACTGGCGCTAGCCGTGGTATTGGAAAAGCTGTCGCCAAACGCTTTGCCAAAGAAGGACATTTTGTTATTGGGACTGCGACCACTGAAAAAGGCGCTGCACTCATCGAAGACTATCTCCATGATAGTGGGGGCATTGGTCGCGTCTTAGATGTCCGTGATACGGCACAAATTGATAAGCTGTTTGAAGAGATTGAAAGCGTTTATGGAGCGGTACAAGTGCTCATTAATAACGCTGGTATCACGCAAGACGGATTATTGATGCGCATGAAGGATGAAGACTGGGAAAATGTCATTGATACTAATTTGACGTCAGTTTATCGTATGAGTAAACGCGCGGTCCGCGGTATGATGAAAGCGCGTCGCGGTCGTATCATCAATATCACCTCTGTTGTCGCTCAAATGGGCAATGCAGGTCAATCTAACTATGCCGCGACCAAAGCAGGAGTGGAAGGTTTTAGTCGTACCCTAGCGCGTGAAATTGGCTCACGCCAAGTGACCATCAACTGCGTCGCCCCAGGTTTGATCGAGACCGATATGACGGATGAGCTGGATGAGCGCCTACTAAACTCCATGTTAGATGCCGTGCCAATCAGTCGTCTTGGCCAGCCAGAAGACATTGCAGCCGCCGTCCATTTCTTAGCCAGCGATGAGGCAAGCTATATCACAGGCGCTGTCATTCCTGTCAACGGTGGCATGTATATGTAACGCGCGAGCCTGCGTTACACAGTTATAATAAAAAACTCTGTGAACGAGTGTAAACTATATTAAAGGGTGCTATAATGACGAATACTTTTATGTCAAAGCCCTGTATGATAGCAAGGCTTTACCAGACATTGGTCAAAACGTATAACCCGTTATAAAGCACTTAGACAGCGACGCTAGTCTGAAAATACCATTTTATAAACAATGCCATAGGCTCTGTTAATAGGGCCATGGAAGTTTGTCAAAATAATAGATCAAAAAGGAGAAATCTACATGAGTAACGATATCGAGCTAAGAGTTAAAGCGGCAGTAGCTGAGCAATTGGGTATGAACGTTGAAGATATCAACAACGATGCTTCATTCATGGAAGACTTAGGTGCAGATTCACTAGACCTAGTAGAATTGGTTATGTCATTCGAAAGCGATTTTGGCATTACTATTCCTGATGAAGATTCAGCAGAATTAACGACTGTTCAAAAAGCAATTGACTACGTACAAGCGCAGCTATAATTAGCGATTGGCTTATCCGATTTTATGTCATTATATGACCGCTTATCTTAGTAGATAGGCGGTTTTTTTATGCTCATTGTTTGTCAGAATAGGGTTTATTCATGGGATTAGCCCGAACGTTAACATAAGCTACGCCAAGTCAACATTACACAACATACTCTTACTATCTACCGCCATGCCTGTTGTTTATACTCATAATGGTAAGCCGCAATAAGTGGTAAACCGTATATGTGTTTGCCACTAAAAAATAATGATGAATAATAAAATAATGATATTTTAAGGAGTCACTCTATGGGTATGTTCAGTTTTGCCAAAGACATTGGAGACAAAATTTTTAATCGGGATGACGATAAGCATGATGCTAAATCAGAAACCAAAGCAGATGCCAATACACCAGTACAAAGCAGCGAGCCTTCTGCCCAGTCAGTTGCCAATCTTTTACTGCGCCGTATCCAGCAGCAAAACCTCAATATTAGTAACTTAAAAATTAAATATAACGGTTCTACCGATACCGCAGAAATCAGTGGCAATGCTAAGACTCAGGCTGATCGCGAAAAAGCCATTATCGCTATTGGTAATGTACAAAATGTCGCAAAAGTCATTGATAACATCGATATTGAAGAAGATGCGCCTGAATCAACGATGTACACTGTAAAATCGGGCGACAGTTTGTCTAAGATTGCCAAAGACGTTTATGGTGAATCTGGTGATTATATGAAAATATTTGAAGCCAATCAGCCCATGCTGTCTGATCCCGATAAGATTTATCCAGGTCAAGTATTACGCATTCCTAAACCATAATATTGCTTTTACATTCTAAAGTATGCGTGAATAAAAAATGCCTCTTAATTGAACTGACCCCCATAAGTTGAACACAACTTATGGGCTATTTTTATGCGTTACGATCTGGACTTTAAGATGCAAGACATCGCATACTATCGGCAAGGACATACCGGAGTCGCAACAGCAAAGAAGTTTGGACTT